>CAYMSY010000072.1:0-11971 GCA_964393195.1 uncultured Alcaligenaceae bacterium
CCTGCAGGCCGCCGACTACTCGGCAACGATGAATTACCTGAAAGCCGTTCAGGCGGCCGGTACGACCGATGCCGACAAAGTGATGGAAAAACTCAAGGCCACGCCTTCGAACGACTTCTACAGCAAGGGCAAAATCCGCGCTGATGGACGCATGATTCACGACATGTACCTGTTCGAAGTCAAGAGCGCCAAGGAATCGACCACGCCGTGGGACTACTACAAACTTGTATCCAAAGTACCGGGCGATCAGGCGTTCACCACGATCGCCGAGTCGAAGTGCTCACTCGTCAAGAAGTAATCACAACAAAGTGAGAAGCGGCCGACCGTGGTCGGCTGCGACGTCAGATCAATAGCGCGGGCATCCATGGAAATATTCGGCATACCCCACCAGGCCTTTCTTGGCCAACTACTGCTCGGCCTCGTCAATGGCGCGTTCTATGCCATGCTGAGCCTGGGTCTTGCCGTGATCTTTGGACTGCTCGACATCGTGAATTTCGCGCACGGCGCGCTCTACATGCTGGGCGCTTTCGCCGCATGGATCATGCTCGACAAGTTTGGCGTGAACTACTGGTTCGCGCTGGTCCTTGCGCCGTTGATCGTCGGCGCTCTCGGCGTCGTCATCGAACGATTGTTCCTCAAGCGACTGTATGGGCTGTATCCTCTGTACGGTCTCTTGCTCACGTTTGGTCTCTCGTTGATTTTCGAAGGTATCTTCCGTGAGCAGTTTGGCGTATCGGGCCAATCGTATCCGGTGCCCGAACTGCTTTCGGGCGCAACCAATCTCGGCTTCATGGTGCTGCCCAACTATCGCGCCTGGGTGGTTGCCGTGTCGCTTGTCGTTTGTATCGGCACCTGGTTCCTGATCGAGCGCACGCGTCTCGGCGCCTACTTGCGCGCGGGTACCGAAAACGCAAAACTGGTACAGGCATTCGGTGTCAACGTGCCACTGATGGTGATGCTGACCTACGGCGCCGGTGCCGGGCTCGCTGCGCTGGCGGGCGTGCTGGCTGCACCCATCATTCAGGTCAATCCACTGATGGGCTCCATCCTGACCGGCCTTGGTTTGGGCGTCATCGAAGGATTGACGCGGGTCTTCTACCCGGAGGCTTCAAGCATCGTGGTGTTTGTGATCATGGTGATCGTGCTGATGGTTCGCCCGGCCGGTCTGTTTGGCAAGGTGGCGTGAACATGGGCGAAGCCGTTAGCACCACCACCCACGACGCCCGAATGATCAAGTCCGCGAAGCTCATTCGCATGACCTATGTCGGCCTGCTTGTTCTTGCGCTCGCCGCGCCGATGCTGGGGCTCTATCCGGTCTTTGTGATGAAGCTCCTGTGCTTCGCCATCTTCGCTGCCGCATTCAATCTGCTGCTCGGCTTCACCGGCCTGCTCTCGTTCGGCCATGCAGCATTTTTTGGCTCTGCAGCCTACGTCACCGGCTGGCTCATCAAGGCGCAGCATCTCACCCCAGAACTCGGAATCATCGCCGGCATTCTGGCGTCGGGCGTGATTGGCCTTGTCGTCGGCTTTGTGGCAATTCGTCGTCAGGGGATCTATTTCGCAATGATCACGCTGGCCATCGCACAGATGATCTACTTCGTGTGCCTGCAAGCGCCGTTCACAGGCGGCGAAGACGGTTTGCAGGGTGTTCCGCGCGGCGCGCTGTTTGGCTTACTGTCGCTGGAGTCCGACACCGTGATGTATTACGTCGTGGTCGCGGTGTTTGTCGCAATCTTTCTGGCAATTTCCCGTATCGTCAACTCGCCGTTCGGGCAGGTATTAAAGATGATTCGCGAGAACGAGCCGCGCGCCATTTCGCTGGGCTACGAAGTGGACCGCTACAAACTGCTGGCTTTCGTGCTCTCAGCTGCACTGGCTGGTCTCGCCGGTTCACTGAAAACACTTGTCATGGGCTTTGCAACACTCTCGGACGTGCACTGGTCCATGTCGGGTGAAGTAATTCTGATGACACTTCTTGGTGGCGTAGGCACGTTCTTCGGTCCGGTGTTCGGCGCGGGCATTGTGATCTCGCTGCAAAATCTTCTCGCCGACAAGGTGGGTTCCTGGGTAACCGTCATTATCGGCGTCATTTTTGTGCTGTGCGTGCTCGCCTTTCGCAAGGGTGTAGTGGGCGAGTTGCAGGCCTATCTTGAGCGACGACGCAACATCAGGGCGTCTGGCTCATAGCGTTCCGCCGCCGTTAGACTACAACGGCTGGACTGAAACCGCCTGCACTTCCTTGCTGGTTTCGGTGGATGGCGCCGAATCCTGAGACGTCGTTTGCAGCGTACTTGACTTCACAATGCCGACACCAGCCGCTACCCAGGTTGTTGTGCGGGTGACTTCGGTACGTCCGATCGCCGCGTACTGTGACGTGATGTCACTACTGAATTTGCAGGCATCAAAAGTGCCGGCCGGAACGCTCACGGTTTCCCTGCCAACCAGTGTCACGGCCCCGACCTGGGACGGTGAGCCAAAGTTCTGGACCGGGTTGTACACCGCGAAGCGATTTATGTCGATGCGCTGACCAGCAACCATTTGTCGTGGAAAGACAGGTGGCGGCGTGTAGTAGACCTCGAGCGTTCCAGTATCGTCCTGTGTGCTGGTACCGAGATCCGTCCACGAACCCGCCGACTCCTGGATCATCAGTGTCCTGAGCGTTGACGAACCGCCGGATGAATAGCGTTCAACAACGGGCACCGCCGTCTGGCCGTTGAACGTCGTTGTTGTTCCGCTGTGATAACTCACCCAGCTTTCCGGTGTTCCCGTGCCGGTCAGTGACTGATAGCTGACGCGAACACCGGGGTAGTAGAAGGTCCCGCAATCTGCGGAAGCGGCGGGCGTTATATCAGTTGCCGCGACCGCGCAAAATGCAGCCTGCTCCCCGCTATAACCGGCGTTGGTCGCCGCAACATAACTTGCGGCACTTGCACTGTAGCGGTGATTGGCTGTCTTTCCGTTCGCGGACGGGCGATAGCTGCGATATATGGTGACCGCTGTCGCCGGACAGACGCCACTGACGGGCTGTTCCAGCGCAAAGTCGTAATCTTCCCAAGTGAATCCCGGCAGGTTCTGCGCGCGGATGTATTCACAATCGGTGCCTTCGCGTCCATAGAAGTGCGAACTCGTAAACGGCGATACGGAGCTAATGTAGAAACGGCAGACTCTTGTCGCATTCGCCGGCGCCCCGGTCGCAGCCACAGCCTGAAAGCTCATGCCCGTGCGCTGGAAATCCGGCTGCGCGTCGAGCTGTTGTTGCTCGCCGGCTCGTCCGGTAATGAAGTAGGCGTCGAGTGGTTTGTTGTAATACTCGACCACCGTTACCGTTTGAGCCCACGACCCGGTGACGGCCCCCGCAAATACAAAAGCCAGAGCGATCTGCCATTTTCTTGTGAACACGATGTTCTCCTTAAACGTTGCCGGGGCTTAACGACCTGCGAATTGCCACGCGACCGCCCCTTGCAAAATGCTAGGCAGGAGAACGGGTTCAACGAGTAGGACAACTTGCCGACCGGTCGTCGGCACAGACCGGCGATGGCCTCGGTGACGCTCCGACAACGCATCATTCGCGCCTCATACGGATATTGATTCGCTGGTCGGTTACAAACATTCACACTTTGCGGCCACGGGATGTCCGCCCCCGCCCCGGCTTTTCGTTAAGAAAGCGTCACCATCACCAACTCAGGGAAAAGTCATGAAGCACCTCTATCGTTTGTCCACGACTCTTGCACTCGCAATCGCAATAGCGGCTCCGATCGCGGCCAGCGCCCAGACCAGTACGCCCAATATTGATCAGCGCCAGGCCAACCAGCAGACTCGTATTGAGCAAGGCAAAGCAAGCGGCGCACTCTCGAATCGAGAAGCAGCCCGCATGGAAGCAGGACAGGCCAAAGTGGACGGAATGAAACAGGCTGCGGCCGCCGATGGCAAGGTTACCCGCGCAGAACGCAAAGCCATCAAAAAAGAGCAAAACAAACAAAGCCGTCGTATCGCGCGTCAAAAGCACGATGGCAACAAGAAGTAACGCCTTGGCTTGAACCAAAAGCAGCGATACCCAAGAAAAAAGGGGCACCCACCGGGCGCCCCTTTTTCGCTTGCAGCAACTCTGCGCTGAACAGCGCTGGTTTATTGCACCGCTGTCGCGACCACTGCCGCCGTACTCGTGATGTTGAAACCCATCACTGACGTCGTGTCCGTGATCTCCGAACGAACCATGCCAATACCCGGTGCAACCCAGACTAAAGTACGGGTGTTCGACGTTGAACCGACCGATGCGTAGGTGGTAACCGTATTGATCGTGAACTTGCATGCGTTGGCATAGGTGCCCACCGGCGCAGTCACCGATTCTCGACCCGTCAGCACAATAGTCCCGGTCTGATTGCCATTGCCATTTGGCGACGCGGGATTGAACGATACGGTACGACCGATATTGATGCTTTGCCCGACGGTCATGGCTTTCGGAAACACGATGGGCGGCGAGAAATAAGTTTCCTGCGTTCCGCTGCTGCCCGTCGAGCGTCCGCCCAGTTCGGACCACGACGACGCCCCATCGGAAATCATCGTGGACGACGGATTACCTGTGGTCGGCGTATCCACGATCTGCGTGGCGGACTGACCGTTGAACGTGACCGGGACCGGATCGTAGGTTCGTACGAATGTCGAAGTACCATTGCCGGGCGAACTTGTACTCTGATAGGTCACCCGCTTGTTCGGAAAATAGAATGTCCCGCAATCGTTGCCGGACGAGACCGGCGGCGTTATTGCGGTTGCCGCAGTAGCGGACGAGACGCAGAACGCGACATCCTCACCCACGTAACCTGCCTGAATCGCCGTCTGATAGGTTGCCTGGCTGGTACTGTAGCGGTGATTTGAAGTCTTACCGCCGGCCGCAGCGCGGAAGCCCCGATAAACAGGCGTTGTCGCTGCCGGGCAGACGCCACCCGTCGGCTGTTGCGTGGCGAAGTCGTAATCTTCCCAAGAAAACCCGGCCAGATTCTGTGCGCGGATCGGCTCGCAATCAACACCCTGACGACCGTAGAAATGAGAACTGACGTAGGGCGAAGCAGCACTGACGTAGAAGCGACAAATCTTGGTCAGCGCTGCCGGCGCCGAGGCGACTGCCGTGGCCTGAAAAGTCATACCGGTACGCTGAAAATCGGCCACACCATCCAGAATCGCCTGCTCATTGGCGCGTCCGGTTATGAAATAGGCGTCGATTGCCTTGTTGTAATACTCAACCACAGTGACCGTCTGAGCCGACGCAGCCAACGCGACGACAGCGCCCATCGCCGCAACGATGCGCGCACCAATACCAAGCAAACCCCTCACAAAAGCACCCCTCAATGATCGATGTTTTTTGAAGTGGCGACCCCTCGCCACAGATCATTCCGATGCTAGCAAAGTCCTTGTGCAGCGCAATGACTTGCGTCATGAAACGCGGACCGGTTGACGCTCAACTCCGCTTCAAAGACGCAAAGGCAGCAGCCATCGCGCCCTCGGGCTTGTGCTGGGCCGGCTGCGGGCGCCCACGATCACCAGGCCTGTGCCGGTCCTGACGACCATCATTGCGCGGGCCTGAAGCATCGGCTGTTTCGCGCGGACGAATTTCGCTGTCCAGCTTCATCGTCAGAGCGATGCGCTTCCTAGCAACGTCCACCTCGACCACCTTCACTTTCACGATCTGGCCGGTCTTAACCACGTCCTTCGGATCTTTCACAAATTTGTTCGCGAGCTGCGACACATGCACCAGACCGTCCTGATGCGCGCCGACGTCCACGAACGCACCGAACGCAGCTACGTTGGTCACTGTACCCTCGAGAATCATGCCTTCAACCAAGTCCTTGATGTCGTTCACGCCATCGTTGAAGCGCGCAACCTTGAACTCCGGACGTGGATCGCGACCAGGCTTTTCCAGTTCGACGAGAACGTCGCGCACCGTGATTTCGCCAACACCCTCAGCGACAAACGCATTCGGCGGCACCAGCTTGAGCGCGGTAGCGTTGCCCAGCAACTCGGGCAAGGTCTTCTTCGCGCGTTCGATAATTTTCTGAACCAGCGCATAACTTTCGGGGTGCACGGCGCTTGCGTCAAGTGGATTGCTACCACCCTGAATGCGCAGAAAACCGGCGCATTGCTCAAACGTCTTCGGACCGATGCCAGACACTTTGCGAATCGCCTCACGATCCATGAATGCGCCATGCTGCTCGCGATGAGCGACGATGCTGCGCGCATTGCTCGCGGACAGGCCCGCAACACGGGCAAGCAGCGGCGCGGAGGCCAGATTGACGTCCACGCCAACAGAGTTCACGCAATCCTCAACCACCGCATCCAGTTTCCTGGCAAGCAGCGACTGATTGACATCGTGCTGATACTGGCCAACGCCGATGGACTTCGGGTCAATCTTCACGAGTTCCGCGAGCGGATCCTGCAAGCGCCGCGCGATGCTCACCGCGCCGCGGATGCTCACGTCAAGATCGGGCAATTCTTGCGACGCATATTCGCTCGCCGAATACACCGAAGCGCCCGCCTCCGACACGATGACTTTTGTTACTCCCGCGCCAAGTTGTTTGATCAAATCAGCCGCGAGTTGGTCGGTCTCGCGACTCGCGGTGCCGTTGCCAATAGCGATTAACTGCACGCCGTGTGTCTCGCACAGCTTGCGCAGCGTGTGCAGCGAACCATCCCAATCCTTACGCGGCTCATGCGGATACACCGTGCTGATGTCGACCACCTTGCCGGTCGAATCCACCACCGCTACTTTCACGCCCGTGCGAATGCCCGGATCAAGGCCCATCACGACCTTGTTGCCGGCCGGTGCAGCAAGCATCAGGTCACGTACGTTGTCACCGAATACCTTGATCGCCACCTCCTCTGCACTCTCGCGCAGCTTGGCGAACAGATCGCGCTCCAGCGAGGGCGCTAGCTTCACTTTCCACGTCCAGCTCACGACGCGCTTGAGCCAATCGTCAGCAGCACGACCTTGATGTGACCACTGAATCTGCGATGCGACCATACTTTCGCACGGCGTGAAGGGAACTGCCGGTCGAACGCCCGTCACGGAAGGTTGTGCGACCGCAGGGGCCAACGGCTCCGGCTGCACCAGCTTCACGGTTAGCGCTTCTGCGAGCCATCCGCGAAACACCGCCAGCGCGCGATGTGACGGCACCTTGCCAATCGGCTCGGCGTAGTGAAAGTAATCGCGGAATTTGTCGCCGTCTTTCTCTTTGCCTTCAGCCACCTTGCTCTCGAACAACCCGTTCTGCCACAGCCATTCACGCATCTTGCCAACCAGCACTGCGTCTTCCGCCCATTGCTCGGACAGGATGTCGCGCGCACCATCAAGACAGCTCTGCGCGTCGACAAAGCCTGCGCCGACATTAACGAACTTCGCAGCCTCAATCAGCGGCGTCAATGCCGGATCGGCAAACAGCGCATCGGCCAACGGCTGCAGGCCCGCCTCACGTGCGATCTGGGCCTTGGTGCGACGTTTCTGCTTGTATGGTGCGTACAGGTCTTCGAGCTCCTGCTTGGTCACGGCGCGATCAAGCGCAACCGCCAATTCATCGGTCAGCTTGCCCTGTTCGGTGATCGACGCCAGCACCGCATTGCGCCGGTCATCCAGCTCACGCAAGTAATCCAGCCGCTCATGCAAAAAGCGCAACTGCACATCATCAAGGCCATTGGTAACCTCCTTGCGATAGCGTGCGATGAAAGGCACGGTCGCACCACCATCAAGCAGTTCGACGGCCGCTTCGGCCTGTTTCGGGGCAATGGCTACGTCTCGTGCGAGACGCACGATAAGGGATTCGGGCATCGGGAAATCGGTTCAATACTTCGGGAGGCGCGCAGTGTAGCCGGTTACTCAGGCAAGACATCCGCCGTCAAAAACCTTGCCACGCAGCAACAACAGTCAGCCGCCCTTGCAAGACGATCACGCGATGTCGCAGCAACGCCAATGGTCGTCGCAACCACGAAGAAACCGTCCACCGTCTGATTGATCCGGTTCAGCAATGTCTGAATGTGTGGGCGCCAGCTCGCCCGCGAATCACCTGAAATCGCGGGCAAACCCGCACCCGCAGCCCACACTGTTTCGTGCCGGATCACTCGTCACCGAGATGATTCCTTGCATCGTGGCGGTGCGCGAGATTTCTTCATCCTATCATTAGGTGCACGTGCGGCGTTCCGGCGCCGCGCCGCACACCACGAAGGGTCACAATGTTCTCAGCTGCCGAAGCGCCACCACCATTTCACGTCACTGCCGTTCGCCGTCTGCGTCGTGCTGGCGCACTGCTCACCGCGTTCGCCACCGCATTGGCAATCATCATCGCGCCCGCAAGCCACGCCACGCCCGGCCAACCCGGCACACTGGACACCACATTCGGCTCAGGCACCGGCAAAGTCATCACCGCCATGGGCTCGGGCGAGGACACTGCCAACGCCATCGCGATGCAACCCGACGGCAAACTCGTGGTCGCAGGAAGCTGCTTCAATGGAACCGACGACGACTTCTGCCTCGCGCGCTACAGCGCCAACGGCGTGCTCGACACCACCTTCGGCAGCGGCGGCAAGGTCACCACCGACCTGTTCGGAAGCAGGGAAAACGCCAATGCCATCGCGGTGCAACCCGACGGCAAGATCGTGGTGGCGGGCTCTTGCGACGTCATCGCTGGCCGCGAGTTCTGCCTCGCCCGCTACAGCGCCAACGGCGTGCTCGACCCTACGTTTGGCGATGGCGGTACCGTCTGGACCATAGTCACCTTCCTCGATGACTTCGCCAATGCCCTCGCTATTCAGCCCGACGGCAAGTTCGTGGTCGCGGGGTATTGCTATCACGGCGGCCTTGGCTCCGACTTCTGCCTCGCCCGCTACAACACCAATGGTGGCCTCGACACCACATTTGGCAGCGCAGGTCTTGTGTTCACCGACCTCAGCACCTACGACGACGAAGCGCGCTCACTCGTCGTGCAACCCGACGGCAAGATCCTGGTCGCCGGTTCTTGTTCCAACTCCTTCTGCCTCGCGCGTTACAACGCCAACGGAGCGCTCGACGCCACCTTTGGCAGCAGCGGCACCGTCATCGCCTTCGGCGGCGGAAGCTACGGTCGCGCCCTCGCCCTGCGACCCGACGGCAGGATCGTCGTAGCGGGGGAGTGCTACGCTGGCGGATGGGACCTCTGCCTCGTCCGCTTCAGCGCCAACGGTGCGCTCGACACGAGCTTCGGCGGCAGCGGCAAAGTCGTCACCCCCATGGGCAGCGACAACGACTACGCCAGAGCCCTCGCCCTGCAACCCGATGGCAGGATCGTCGTGGCGGGGTATTGCTGGAACGGCACCAGGAACGACGTCTGCCTCGCCCGCTATAACGCCAGCGGTGCGCTCGACACGAGCTTTAACAACACAGGCAAAGTCATCACACCGATCGGCTCAAGCGATAGCGTCGCCACCGCCCTCGCCCTGCAACCCGATGGCAAGATCGTCGTGGCAGGCTATTGCTCCAACGGCAGCAACAACGACTTCTGCCTTGGGCGCTACGAAGGCGGGCCGTTCGATGCCCGAAATTGCTCGATGGATATTGACGGCGACGGCGCAGTGCTCGCCACGACCGATGCCCTCATCCTCGCCCGCGTGAGCCTCGGCCTCACCAGCAACGCCGTCATCGGTGGCATCACATTTGCCGCCCACGCCAGCCGCCAAACCTGGGCTGACATCCGCACCTACCTTGTCGCCCAGTGCGGCATGTCGATCGTGCCATAGACACGATCCTCACGCTCCCGCCGCAGCCGCAGTGACCGTCGCCGCGTCGACACCGGCCTCGTTCACCACGCGCACCACACGCTGCGGGAACGGTACGTTGATCTCATTCGTCTGGAACGCCCGCCAGATCGCGAGATTGATGTCTGAGCGCACATTATTGATGCCGTTTTCCGGATCGGCGATCCAGTAGCCGAGCGTCAATTCCAGTCCGTCCGCAGCAAAGTCCGTGAGCATCGCGTTGGGTGCCGGATCCTTGAGCACGCGCGGCTGCGCGGTCGCCGCCTCAACCAGGAGCTTGCGCGCCAGATCGACATCACTCGCATAGTCAATCTGCAATTTGGTCGAGAACGATACGCGCTTGTTCTCGAGCGACAGGTTCTCCACGCGATTGACGATGAACATTTCGTTGGGCACCACCGACTCGCGCCCGTTCGCGGCGCGCACGACCGTGTAGCGCGTGTGGATGTTCGTAATCTGACCCTCGAAGTTGTCCACCTTCACGCTGTCGCCCACACGGAAACTCCGCTCCAGCAGCATCGCAAAACCGCTCACATAGTTCGCCGCGATCTTCTGCAGCCCCAACCCCAGCCCGACGCCCAGCGCACCACCAAACACCGACAGCACCGTCAGGTCGATGCCCACCGCCGCCAGTGCGATCAGCAGCGCCAGAACGAACAAGAGCGCCCGCATGAAGCGCGTGAGCACCAGACGCAGGCTCATGTCGATACCCACCGCCATGACACGTGCCTCCAGCACGGACGACAGCCACAACGCACCGAGCAGCGTGCACGCCACCAGCGCCAGCCCCTGCAACAAGGTAAGCGCAGAAATCTGTGTCTTGCCTAGCGGAATGAACACCGCATCAAGCTCGCTCTCGATCAAGGGCAGCACACCCGCCACGTACATCACCAGCCCAAGCCAGATCAGCACACTAACGATGTTGATCGTGTTGCGCACCGGCGACGAATTCGGGAACAGCCCGCGCAGCACGCGCGCCACGATGCGAATCACCACCAGCGACGCGAAGACTCGGACCGCAAAACGCGGCAACACCCCGGCCGCCAGGCCGTACGGCGTCAACCGAAGCACAAAGAGGATCACATAGGTGACCAGCGGAAAGGTGATGCCGATAAACAGCGCCCGCCAAAGCGCCTGCGGCGGCGTCAACGCGGGGTGTCGACGCCGTGAGACAAACATCCCGACCAGCGCGCCAACCGCCATCGCGACGAGCACGAGACCGATGCGCTCGACGTCGGTGCCGTCAAACGACTCAAACTCTTTAACCAGTTCCTGAAACGGTGTAGCCATCAGGACATTATGGCGCGACCTAGAATCAGGCTTCCACCGTATTCACCACCAGCAGTACAGATCATGTCCAGCCAATCCATCCAACCGTTCCATCTCGCCTTCCCGTCGCATGACCTCGACGCCTCGCGCCGCTTCTATCTCGACCTGCTTGGTTGCAAGGAAGGCCGTGCCAGTCCGCACTGGGTGGACTTTGATTTCTACGGCCACCAGATCGTCGCCCACCTCGCGCCCGACGAATGCTCGATGGCGAAAACCAGCGAAGTCGATGGCGACAACGTCCCCTGCCGCCACTTCGGCGTCGTGCTCAGCATGAAGCAGTGGCACGAACTCGCCGACCGCCTCACTGCCGCCCGTACCGAATTCATCATCGAGCCGCACATCCGCTTCAAGGGCGAACCCGGCGAACAAGCCACCATGTTCTTCCTCGACCCATCAGGCAACGCCATTGAATTCAAGGCGTTTGAGCATATTGATAGTTTGTTCGCGAAGTAGATGAACAAGCGACGCGACGATGTGCATCTTGGCGTTTGAGTTTTACTGCCGTCGCGTGGAATGCGCCTTCGCGGCGGCCGAAGCAGCTCTCAAAAAGGCGCGCCGCATAGCAACTTGATTTGGCGGGAGAGCGTCTTATCATTGCGTTACCCGATGTTGGCCGTCAACCCTTCAGCCGGAGGTTCCCATGATTGCCTTCATCCCTACCCTACTGGCAGCCTCCCGCCTCCGATCAGGCACGGCGCGCGCAGTTGCCGTGCTCTGGCTCGTGGTGAGCAGCCTTGCCGCCGCGTTCCCGGGGGCTCCGGACGCCACCTTTGGCTCGGGCTTTGGCACAGTCATCACACCGATCGGCAGCGGCACCGATGTTGCCTACAGCCTCGCGCTGCAGCCCGACGGCATGATCGTCGTCGCAGGC
>CAYMSY010000073.1:0-11814 GCA_964393195.1 uncultured Alcaligenaceae bacterium
CCGTGAGGGCGGTCGTACCGTCGGCGCCGGCGTCGTCTCCAAAATCCTGAAGTAAAAACCAGGGCGCCGGGATTGGCGAAGAGCCAGTTCGGGCGCGAGTTTTTAGGGGCGTAGCTTAGTGGTAAAGCTACGGTTTCCAAAACCGTCGATGGGGGTTCGATTCCCTCCGCCCCTGCCACCTGCCCGGTGGCAAAGTCACCGACCGATGTCCCCGAAGTTAGCGATCAATCAAGCATGAACGACACGACAAAAAATTGGGCCATCTTCCTCGCAGCGGGCGTGTGTGTCGCAGCGGGCGTGTACGGCTTCTACCACTTTGCCGAGTCAGCTCTGGCGTTGCGCATGCTGCTTGTGCTCGCGGGGCTTTTGGCTGGTGCGGGCGTGGCGTATGCGTCAGCCCCCGGCAAGGATTTTGTGCAGTTTGCACGTGAATCAATTGACGAAGGCAAGAAGGTGGCCTGGCCGACACGCAAGGAAACCATTCAGATGACGCTGATTGTTTTTGCTTTCGCGGTGATCATGGCAATCTTCCTGTTCGCGGTCGACACCACGATCGGCTACATCATTTCGTGGCTCACCAAGCGCGGCTAATCGCAGCGCACTGATCCAGCGAATCGCGTCACCACAAAGGACAACATGGAAAACGTAGCGACAGTAGACGAAGTTACCGCCAAGCCGAAGCGCTGGTACGTCGTGCATGCGTTTTCCGGGTTTGAGAAGAGCGTGCAGAAGGCACTGATTGAACGCATCGCGCGCTCGGAAGTTGCATCGCAATTCGGTCAGGTCATGGTGCCAGTCGAAGAGGTCGTCGAAATCAAGAACGGCCAAAAGACGATGTCGGAGCGCAAGTTCTTCCCCGGCTATGTGCTGGTCGAAATGGAAATGACCGACGAGAGCTGGCATCTGGTCAAGAGCACGCCGAAAGTCACGGGTTTCATCGGCGGTACCGCGACGCGGCCGGCGCCGATTTCGCAGAAGGAAGTCGACAACATCCTGAATCAGGTGCAAACGGGTGGCGAGAAGCCGAAACCCAAGTTCCTGTTCGAGGTTGGCGAGGCGGTCCGCGTCAAGGACGGTCCATTTGCGGATTTCATGGGTAATGTGGAAGACGTGAACTACGAGAAATCCAAGCTGCACGTCTCGGTCATGATTTTTGGCCGCTCGACACCGGTAGAACTCGATTTCGGACAGGTCGAAAAAGCGTAATTTTTTAAGTGACTGGCGAACGAAATCGCCGGTCGTTTTTAACGGGGAGAGCATCGTAACCAACCGGCGCTCGTCAACACCCAAAACCAGGAGCCATCATGGCAAAGAAAATCGTCGGCTTTATCAAGCTGCAAGTCCCGGCAGGAAAGGCGAATCCGTCGCCGCCTATCGGCCCGGCCCTCGGTCAGCGCGGCCTCAACATCATGGAGTTCTGCAAGGCGTTCAACGCGCAGACTCAAGGGATGGAGCCTGGCATGCCGATTCCGGTGACCATCACCGCCTTCGCAGACAAGAGCTTTACCTTCATCATGGGTACGCCGCCGGCGACCTATCTGATCAAGAAAGAATCGAAAGTTCAAAAGGGTTCGCCGAAGCCGCATACCGACAAGGTCGGCAAGCTGACACGCGCCCAGGCCGAAGCCATTGCCAAGGTCAAGATGCCTAATCTCACGGCCGCCGACATGGATGCTGCAGTGCGCACCATTGCTGGTAGCGCGCGTTCGATGGGTATCACCGTGGAAGGAGTGAAGTAATCATGGCCAAACTGTCAAAACGCGCCAAGGCGCTCGAGGGCAAAGTAGACCGCAACAAGTTCTACCCGGTAGCCGACGCACTTGCACTCGCCAAAACCACCGCTACCGCCAAGTTCAACGAGTCGATTGACGTGGCCGTCAATCTTGGTATTGATGCCAAGAAGTCGGATCAGACTGTTCGCGGCTCGGTCGTGATGCCGGCCGGCACCGGCAAGACGGTTCGTGTCGCCGTATTCGCGCAGGGCGCAAAAGCAGAAGAAGCCAAAGCGGCTGGTGCTGACGTTGTCGGCTTTGAAGACCTCGCCGAACGCGTTAAAGGCGGCTTCATGGAATTCGACGTTGTGATCGCATCGCCGGACGCGATGCGCATCGTAGGTACGCTCGGTCAAGTGCTGGGTCCGCGTGGTTTGATGCCAAACCCGAAGGTCGGTACCGTCAGCGCCGATGTGGCCAATGCTGTCAAGAACGCAAAAGCTGGTCAGGTGCAATACCGCACAGACAAAGCCGGTATCGTCCATGCGACGATCGGCCGTGCGTCCTTTGAGGTGACTGCGCTTGAGACGAACTTGCGTGCATTGATGGAGGCGTTGCAAAAGGCGAAACCTGCGTCGTCCAAAGGCGTGTACCTGAAGAAAGTTAGCGTGTCGAGCACGATGGGTTCCGGCGTCCGGGTGGACACGGGCGCCTTCGGCGCGACACAGGCGGCGCAATAAGCGTCGTCAAAGAATTGGTGGGTCGGAGCGTGAGCTCCGGGCTATCCAAGACCGTGGGCGACGTGCCTCAGCTTGCTGGGGCTTGTCTTAATCGAACAGTTTTGAAAAGAATTGTTTGGCCAACGCAGATGGCGGTCCCGCTGTACAGATTTGTGCGTTTTGTCGCTGTTGATGAAACGCAGGGATTCGGTGCGGTACGGTCGCTGAAACCCCTCCTGTGACTACAACCACGTTGTTGCAGGAATTGTTAGGAGATTAACTTGAGTCTGAATCGCACTGAAAAAGCCGCGGTCATCGACGAAGTCAAAGCGCAGGTAGTCAATGCGCAGACCCTCGTGGTGGCCGAGTATCGCGGCACGACAGTAGCGGATATGACCCGGTTGCGCAGAACGGCGCGGGAGCAGGGCGTATACCTGCATGTGTTGAAAAACTCACTCGCGCGTCGTGCTGTCACCGGGACACCGTTTGAAGTGGTATCCGGCGAAATGTCCGGTCCGCTCATTTACGGCTTTTCCGTAGACGCTGTCGCAGCTGCACGCGTCATCAGCGACTTTGCCAAGACCAACGACAAGCTCGTGGTCAAGGCGGGCGCGTTTGATGGCAAGTTGCTCGACAAGGCCGGCGTCGTCGCGCTCGCGTCGATTCCAAGCAAAGAAGTGCTGTTGTCGCAATTGGCAGGTTTGCTGATGTCGCCAATCGCACGTTTTGCACGCGTACTTGCCGCTGTGTCTGAGAAGAATGCAGCCCCAGCAGCCGACGCACCTGCAGCTGAGTCTGCACCCGCAGCCGACGCCGTCGCTGCTTGATCCCACAATAGTTTAAAGATTTTAGGAGCCAAACATGGCGTTCAATAAAGATGACTTCCTGGCCGCACTCGACAGCATGTCGGTGATGGATCTCAATGATCTGGTCAAGGCTATCGAAGAAAAATTCGGCGTATCTGCTGCAGCAATGGCCGCTCCGGCTGGTGCCGGTGGTGGTGCAGCTGCTGCTGCCGTTGAAGAGAAGACCGAGTTCGACGTCGTGCTCAAAGAAGTCGGCGCAAACAAGGTTGGCGTAATTAAAGCGGTTCGCGAAATTACCGGTCTTGGCCTCAAAGAAGCCAAGGATCTGGTTGATGGCGCACCGAAAACGGTCAAAGAAGCAATGCCGAAAGCAGACGCCGAAGCCGCCAAGAAGAAGCTCGAAGAAGCTGGTGCCAAAGCCGAAATCAAGTAATTTCTGGCTGGTGCAGAGGGCTGGTGGGGTTGCAAAAACCTCTCCGGCCCTTCGCCGTTTCTAGAGACTGCTGCTGTTTTGCGACGACTGCTCCTCAGTCGGTGCAAAACAAGAGCCTTCTCCAGCTCCCGCGACCGCGTATTCACTGTCTTGAATGCGTCCGGTAGCGCTTCTCGCTTCCACAGTTGAGGAACAAATGACGTACACCTTCGCCGAAAAGAAACGCATCCGCAAAAGCTTCGGATCGCGCACCGCAGTTTTGCCGGTGCCCTATCTGCTGCAAACGCAGCTCGCCTCATACAACGAGTTTCTGCAAGAGGGGGTTCGCCAGCCGGATCGCAAAAATATCGGGCTGGAGTCGGCATTTACCTCAATTTTTCCGATATCGAGTCACAACGGTTTCGCAAAGCTCGAGTATGTTCACTACACACTTGGAACTCCGCCGTTTGATGTCGTCGAATGCCAGCAGCGTGGCTTGACCTTTGCCGCTCCGGTGCGAGCAAAGGTTCGACTGATTATCTATGACCGCGAGGCCGCAAAGGATACCGTCAAGGAAGTGAAAGAGTCCGAGGTCTACATGGGCGAAATTCCGCTCATGACCGAGAACGGCTCATTTGTCATCAATGGAACCGAGCGTGTCATCGTATCGCAGTTGCATCGTTCGCCTGGCGTGTTTTTTGAACATGACAAGGGCAAGACACATAGCTCCGGCAAGCTGCTGTTTTCCGCGCGTGTAATTCCCTACCGTGGGTCATGGCTGGATTTCGAGTTTGATCCAAAGGATTACCTCTATTTCCGTATCGACCGGCGCCGCAAGATGCCTGTCACCATTTTGCTGAAGGCGCTGGGTCTGACGGAAGAGCAGATTCTTGAGCGTTACTTCAAATTTGATGATGTGTATTTCACACCGAAGGGTAGCCAACTCGCATTCATACCCGAGCGCGTCAAGGGTGAGGTCGCACGCTTCGACATCACGACAAATGATGGAACGGTTCTGGTACCGAAAGACAAGCGGGTTACAGCGAAACACATTCGCGATTTGCAGCAGGCAAAAGTAGAGCGCCTTACCATTCCTACCGAAGAAGTGCTCGGTCGAATTGTTGCTACGAATATCATCGACAAGGAAACCGGTGAAGTACTGCTCAAGGCTAACGAGGAGATTACCGAAGAGTCGCTCAAGAAACTGATCGAAGCTGGTGTGGAACACATCCGCACGCTCTACATCAACGAACTTGATGAGGGGCCGTGGATTTCGATGACTCTGAAGACGGATGATGTACCGGACAAAACGACCGCCCGGGTAGCGATCTACCGCATGATGCGCCCTGGTGAGCCTCCCACTGCGGAAGCCGTTGAAGCGCTGTTCCAACGTCTGTTCTTCAACGAGGATACTTACGACCTGTCGCGCGTAGGCCGCATGAAGTTCAATCGTCGTGTAGGTCGCGATGCGATTGAAGGTCCTATGGTTCTCACCCACGACGACATTCTCGACACGGTGCGCATCATTCTTGATTTGCGTAATGGACGCGGTCAGGTGGACGACATTGATCACTTGGGCAATCGTCGAGTGCGAAGCGTTGGCGAACTCGCCGAAAACCAGTTTCGTAGCGGTTTGGCGCGTGTTGAGCGTGCAGTCAAAGAGCGTCTGGGTCAGGCTGAGAGTGAAAACCTCATGCCGCACGATCTGATCAACGCGAAACCGATCTCTGCTGCTATCAAAGAGTTCTTCGGCTCCAGCCAGTTGTCGCAATTCATGGATCAAACCAATCCGCTCTCGGAGATTACGCACAAGCGTCGCGTCTCCGCGCTCGGTCCGGGTGGTTTGACGCGTGAGCGTGCTGGCTTCGAGGTGCGCGACGTGCATCCGACTCACTACGGACGTGTGTGCCCGATCGAAACGCCGGAAGGTCCGAACATCGGCCTGATCAACTCGCTCGCTTTGTTCGCACGCGTCAATGACTATGGCTTTATTGAAACCCCGTACCGCAAAGTAGTAGATGGCGCAGTCACAGCAGAAATTGCCTATCTGTCTGCTATTGAGGAAAGCAACTACGTTATCGCTCAGGCTAATGCACCGCTTGACGACAAGGGGCACCTCACTGGCGAGTTTGTCGCGTGCCGGATTAAGGGCGAGTCCACCCTGATGCCGCCCTCTGAAGTGACGTTCATGGATGTCGCGCCCTCGCAGATCGTGTCGGTAGCGGCATCGCTCATTCCGTTCCTTGAGCATGACGACGCAAACCGCGCGTTGATGGGATCGAACATGCAACGTCAGGCAGTTCCGTGCCTGCGACCCGAGAAACCTTTCGTCGGCACCGGAGTTGAACGGACGGCCGCGATTGACTCCGGTACCGTTGTTACCGCGAAACGCGGAGGTAAAGTTGACTATGTGGATGCGGCACGTGTCGTGATTCGCGTCAATGATGCAGAGACTGCCTCGGGTGATGTTGGCGTAGACATTTACAACCTTGTCAAGTACACGCGCTCCAATCAGAACACCAACATCAACCAGCGCCCGTTGGTGAAGATTGGCGACAAGATTGCCAAAGGCGACGTAATTGCAGATGGCGCATCAACCGACAAAGGCGAACTGGCACTGGGCCAGAATATGCTGGTCGCGTTCATGCCGTGGAACGGCTACAACTACGAAGACTCGATCCTTATTTCGGAGCGGGTTGTTGCCCAGGATCGCTACACGTCGATTCACATTGAGGAACTGACCGTCGTTGCACGCGACACCAAACTTGGTCCTGAAGAAATTACTCGAGATATTTCCAGTCTCGGTGAAACGCAACTGACGCGCCTTGACGAATCAGGCATCGTCTATATCGGCGCTGAAGTCGAGGCGGGTGACGTGCTGGTCGGCAAGGTCACGCCCAAGGGCGAAACCACGTTGACACCGGAAGAAAAGCTGCTTCGCGCAATCTTTGGTGAGAAAGCCAGTGACGTCAAGGATACGTCCCTCCGTGTGCAGTCCGGCATTGCTGGAACAGTCATTGACGTCAAAGTGTTTACCCGCGAAGGGATTGAGCGGGACAAACGAGCTCAGCTCATCATCGACGAAGAGTTGCGCGGTTACAAGAAAGACCTTGCCGACCAACTCCGTATCGTGGAGAACGACGCGTTCGAACGCCTTGAGCGTTTGCTGATCGGTAAAGTGGCCAGTGGCGGTCCGAAGAAGCTTGCCAAAGGCACCAAACTGGACAAAGAATATCTTGGCTCAATTGGTCGCTATGACTGGTTTGATCTGCGCCTGGCTGATGATGATGCTGCGCGTCAACTGGAAGGCGTTAAAGATAGTCTGACGGCGACGCGTCACAATTTCGATGCTGCGTTTGAGCAAAAGAAACGCAAACTGACGCAAGGCGATGAGTTGCCTGCAGGCGTGTTGAAGATGGTGAAGGTGTATGTTGCGGTCAAGCGCCGCCTGCAACCTGGCGACAAAATGGCGGGCCGCCACGGCAACAAGGGCGTTGTCTCCAAGATCGTTCCGGTCGAAGACATGCCACATCAAGCGGATGGCACGACGGTAGATGTAGTTCTCAATCCACTGGGCGTGCCTTCGCGCATGAACGTCGGACAGATTCTCGAAGTTCATCTGGGTTGGGCAGCCAAAGGCATCGGCAACAAGATTGACGCGATGCTCAAGCAGCAGGCTAACGTCAAGGAAATTCGCGGCTTTATCGAGCCGCTGTACCACGACGTGGGGACGCATCAGGAAATCAAGTCCCTGTCGGATGTTGAGCTCAACGAGCTGGCACAGAATCTACGTCATGGTGTGCCGTTCGCGACACCGGTCTTCGATGGTGCGACGGAAGCTGAGATCAAGAGCATGCTCAAGCTGGCAGACATGCCGCTGTCGGGCCAGGTGACCCTGTTTGACGGCCGTACCGGCGAAGCTTTTGATCGCCCTGTCACTGTTGGCTATATGCATGTGCTGAAACTTCATCACCTTGTTGATGACAAGATGCATGCTCGTTCGACTGGCCCGTACAGCCTTGTTACGCAGCAACCGCTTGGCGGCAAGGCACAGTTCGGTGGTCAGCGCTTCGGCGAAATGGAAGTATGGGCTCTCGAAGCATACGGCGCCGCGTACACGCTGCAGGAAATGCTGACAGTCAAGTCCGACGACGTAAATGGTCGTACGAAGGTGTACGAGAACATTGTCAAGGGCGAACACAAGATCGAGGCCGGTATGCCGGAATCGTTCAACGTGCTGGTCAAGGAAATCAGGTCTCTCGGTATCGATATCGACCTGGAACGTAAGTAACTCAAGTAAAGGGACATGCAATGAACGCCTTGTTAGACCTGTTCAAACAGACGACCCCGAACGAAGAGTTCGATGCGATCAAGATTGGCCTGGCTTCGCCTGAGCGGATCCGCTCGTGGTCGTTCGGTGAAGTAAAGAAACCGGAAACCATCAACTACCGCACTTTCAAACCTGAACGCGACGGTTTGTTCTGCGCGAAGATTTTTGGACCAATCAAGGACTACGAATGTCTGTGCGGCAAGTACAAACGCCTCAAGCACCGGGGCGTAATTTGTGAGAAGTGCGGCGTTGAAGTAACGCTGACCAAGGTACGCCGTGAGCGTATGGGTCATATCGAAATGGCATCGCCTGTCGCGCACATCTGGTTCCTGAAGTCATTGCCATCACGTCTGGGCATGGTGCTCGACATGACGCTTCGCGATATTGAACGCGTCTTGTATTTCGAAGCCTTCGTGGTCGTTGATCCTGGTCTTACGCCGCTACAGCGCGGTCAGCTCCTCACCGAGGATGACTACATCGCGAAGACTGAAGAGTTCGGCGATGACTTCAAGGCTTTGATGGGCGCTGAAGCGGTTCGGGAGCTGTTGTCGTCAATCCACGTCGCTGAGGATGCTGAACGTCTTCGCGGTGAACTAGGCGCGACTTCGTCAGAAGCGAAGATCAAGAAAATTTCCAAACGTCTGAAAGTGCTTGAAGCGTTTCAGAAGTCCGGCATCAAACCTGACTGGATGGTACTTGAAGTATTGCCGGTATTGCCGCCAGAACTACGTCCATTGGTTCCGTTGGACGGTGGTCGCTTTGCGACGTCGGATCTCAACGACCTCTATCGTCGCGTCATCAACCGCAACAACCGCCTGAAGCGTCTGCTTGAACTGAAGGCGCCAGACATTATTGTGCGCAACGAGAAGCGCATGTTGCAGGAGTCAGTTGACTCTCTGCTTGACAACGGTCGTCGCGGCAAAGCAATGACTGGCGCCAACAAACGTCCGCTAAAGTCACTTGCCGACATGATTAAAGGCAAATCGGGCCGGTTCCGTCAAAACTTGCTCGGAAAGCGCGTTGACTACTCAGGTCGTTCGGTGATTGTGGTCGGTCCGCAGCTCAAATTGCATCAGTGTGGTTTACCCAAGAAGATGGCGCTTGAGCTTTTCAAGCCGTTTATCTTCAATCGTCTTGAGCAGATGGGCGAAGCAAAGACCATCAAAGAGGCGAAACGTCGCGTTGAAAGCGAAGAGCCGTTGGTTTGGGACTTGCTTGAGGAGGTCATTCGCGAGCACCCAGTATTGTTGAACCGGGCACCGACGCTGCATCGTTTGGGCATTCAAGCGTTTGAGCCCGTTTTGATTGAGGGCAAGGCGATCCAGTTGCATCCGCTCGTTTGTACGGCCTTTAACGCCGACTTCGACGGTGATCAAATGGCGGTTCACGTGCCTCTCTCACTTGAGGCGCAATCAGAGGCTCGTACATTGATGCTGGCGTCCAACAACGTACTGTTGCCGTCGAATGGAGATCCGTGCATCGTGCCCTCGCAGGATATCGTGCTCGGCCTTTACTACGCGACGCGCGAGAAGATCAATGCACGAGGCGAGGGAATGGTTTTCGCTGACGTTCTCGAAGTCTCTCGTGCCTACGAAACGCGCATGGTTGAGCTTCATGCGAAGGTCAAAGTTCGCATCCGTCAGGTGACATTTGGACCAGACGGCGAAAAGATTGATGTTGTGAAACGCGAAGAGACGACGGTCGGCCGCGCGCTTCTGTCAGACATCCTGCCAGAAGGATTGCCCTTCTCGGTCATCAATAAGCCGCTCAAGAAAAAAGAAATCTCCAAGCTCATTAATGCAAGCTTCCGCCGCTGTGGCCTGCGCGCGACGGTCGTCTTCGCTGACAAACTCATGCAGTCAGGTTTCCGCCTTGCTACGCGTGCAGGTTTCTCGTTTGCAGCCGATGACATGTTGATTCCCAATGAGAAGCACGGCATCATCGCCAATGCTGAAGCGCAGGTCAAAGAAATCCAGCAACAGTATTCTTCTGGTTTGGTGACCTCAGGCGAACGCTACAACAAGGTGGTGGATATCTGGGGGGCTGCTGGTGACGACATCGCACGGGCCATGATGAGTCAGCTTGGTAGCGAAATGGTTACAGATCGCGACGGCAAGCAAGTTCGGCAGGATTCGTTTAACTCTATTTTCATGATGGCGGACTCAGGCGCGCGCGGCTCTGCGGCGCAAATTCGTCAGCTGGCGGGCATGCGTGGTTTGATGGCCAAGCCTGACGGTTCAATCATTGAGACGCCAATTACGGCGAACTTCCGCGAAGGCTTGAACGTACTCCAGTACTTCATCTCGACACACGGCGCGCGCAAAGGACTCGCTGATACGGCGCTGAAGACCGCTAACTCGGGTTACTTGACCCGTCGGTTGGTTGATGTAACGCAGGACTTGGTCGTGACTGAGGATGATTGCGGCACCATCGAGGGTTTGGTGATGAAAGCGGTCGTATCTGGTGGCGAGGTGATTGAATCCCTACGCGACCGCATTCTCGGTCGTACAACGGTAGGAGACGTCAATCATCCTGAGACCGGCAAATTGCTTATCGCGTCCGGAACTTTGTTGAGCGAGGACGAGGTTGATCTTGTTGAAAGCCTCGGCATTGACGAGGTCAAAACTCGTTCGCCGTTGACGTGCGCGACGCGTCACGGTTTGTGCGCGAAATGCTACGGTCGCGACTTGGGACGAGGCCAGTTGGTAAACGCCGGCGAGGCGGTCGGCGTGATTGCCGCACAGTCAATCGGTGAGCCCGGCACACAGCTGACTATGCGGACGTTTCACATCGGTGGTGCGGCATCTCGTACAGCAGCTGCCAGTACCGTCGAGACGAAGTCGGCGGGGACCGCCAATTTTGCCGGCGCGATGCGCTACGTGAAGAACGCGGGTGGCGACAAGATTGTTATCGCGCGCTCGGCTGAGGTCGTGATTTCTGACGGCAATCGTGAGCGCGAACGCCATAAGGTGCCGTATGGCGCCAAACTTCTTGTTGAAGATGGCAAAACCGTGAAAGCGGGGCAGGTTTTGGCGGAATGGGATGCAACTTCACGTCCGATCTTGACTGAATTCCAGGGGCGTGTGAAATTTGAAAACGTACAGGAAGGCGTTACCGTCGCCAAGCAGACAGATGACGTTACCGGCATCTCGACGCTTGTGGTCATTGACGCCAAACGACGTGCAGGCTCGCAGTCCAAGGGCGTGCGCCCTCAGCTCAAACTCGTTGATGCAAAAGGCAATGACATCAAGCCAGCCGGCTCAGATACGCCCTTAACTATCACATTCCAGATTGGTTCAATTATTCTGGTCAAGGATGGACAAGAAGTAGCGCCAGGCGACATGCTTGCTCGTATGCCGATGGAAACGTCAAAGACGCGCGACATTACGGGCGGTTTGCCACGTGTCGCCGAGCTGTTTGAGGCTCGCTCGCCGAAAGATGCTGGCATGCTGGCTGAAGTCACCGGCACTGTTTCTTTTGGGAAGGACACCAAAGGCAAGCAGCGCCTCGTCATCAAGGACATGGACGGTGTGTCGCACGAGTACCTGATCCCGAAAGAGAAAGCCGTGATGGCTATTGACGGGCAGGTTGTGAATAAAGGCGAACCAATCGTTGACGGCCCTGCGGACCCACACGACATTCTTCGCTTGCTTGGTGTGGAAGCGCTCACCAAGTATGTAATCGATGAGGTGCAAGAGGTCTACCGCTTGCAGGGCGTAAAAATCAACGACAAGCATATTGAAGTGATCGTCCGCCAAATGTTGCGCCGTGTAACGGTTTCACACCCAGGCGACACCAAGTTCATTACTGGTGAACAGGTCGAACGAGCAGAGCT
>CAYMSY010000074.1:0-11688 GCA_964393195.1 uncultured Alcaligenaceae bacterium
TCGTGTCTTTTGCGTTTTTGTCGTCGGTGTACTTCGTCAGCACACTTTCAAGTGAGGCCCCGGCTGCCAGTTCTGCGGTCGCTGCCTTGATACGCTCACTGACTTCGTTGAAGGGGCGTCCAGCTACGTCGAAAAGTATCTGAGTAATGTCAGCCGATTCGTCGTTATAGAAACGTGTTGTATCGGTAAGCCAAATTTCTCTCGCGCGAGCGAGAGTTACCGGATCCTCCGGATTGAAGCGCGCCTTGGCTCGTCGCTCGCGCACGTTGAGGTCCGCAAGCAGCCCCGCACGTTCTTTCTGCAGCTCGTAATAGCGGCGTTCAGCGTCGTCCATCTTCGTATGCAGGTCCGATCGCAGGTTGTAGCTTCGAGCGGCAAGAACTTCGGTGATGGTGTTCTCTATCTCTTTTGGGCTGGCGCGAAGCGCCTCTACACGGCCCGGAGCCAACATGAAGTGTTGCGCCTGAAAATCCTCAGTGGTGAAGCTGACTGGCCCTCTTCGGGCGATTTCTGCCGCAAAGCTTGTAGATAAAGGGAGAAAGACAATCAAAAGAAGGGGGATGGCTCGGAGGTTCTTGATGCTCATAAAAGAAAAACGCCCGCCGAGGCGGGCGTCTCCAGAAAAGTTGGAAAGGTTAGTTCGCCCAGTCCACAACTACGTGGCACGAGACATTGGACGGGCAAGACCCAACAACGTTCTGTACATTGATGTACCAAGTGCCTGTCGTCAATCTCAGCTGTGCTGGCGTGCCAGCGTCGTTCAAACTGATCGTTTTTGACGCCGCATTAGCCGGCGTGGCCGTACCGTTGAGGTAAGAAGAGACCCATTTGGCACCAGAGGTGTAGTCACACTTGCTCTGGGAGATAGTAACGTAGCGCCCGCCGCGATTTGTCCCAATATCGGAGAAATTCATGAGCACTGCCTGACGCCCCACGGTTGAATCGCTGGCAGTTACGTTGAGCTTGATAATAAAGTTATCGCCGGCAGTGAACGAGCCCACAAGGTCGGACGAAATTACACGCGAATACGGACTAGACGCATCAATGGTCGCCCGAATAGGCACACTTGGGCAGTAGTCATTGGACGATGAGGCTGCGGTGACGGTCACGCTAGACGATGCAGAAGCCGAGTTTTGGCTCGACGCATTGTTAGTTATGGCCGCAGTGAAGGTGTAGGTACCAACCGTAGCCGTGTCGTTAGCTGTCAGTTGATACGATTGGCCGGTTCCGACTTGAGTGCCGTTTCTTGTCCAGACATATTGCACATTACTGCCTGCGCCCGTACCCTGCAGGCAACTTGCAGTGAGTGTCGTCGTTCCGCCTTGTGTTACTGATGTTGACGACGGCGACACGGAGCAAGACGATAGTCCTGGCGTTGAGGCTATCAAACTTACCGTCGCCTGGTAGGTGTTGCAGGCACTGGCGTTGGATGCCAGACATACTGTTACCGAATAGGTCTGAGTAGTATTGGCAGCAGATAAGTTGGGAACATCTGACGTCGTTGCGCCAGTCGCTGCTGCTACAGGGCTCGCCCATGTATATGTATAGCTGCCCGACGGACAAGCGACTGTCAACAGGACAGCAGTCGTGCCACCCGCTGGCACACTTGATGGGCTTGCGGTTAGGCCCGTACATGCCGGTCCATTGTTCACGCTTCCCGTGAGGCCGAACTGTGTAACACCAGATGCCGAGGTCAAATTAACGCCTGAAGGCAAAGTTACGATAGTTGAGGTAGTGCACGTCAGGACCGTACCTGACTGTGTGCATGTCGTACCGGAAGTACCGGTGGCGCTTTGCGCAAACGTGGGGATACTACAGAGCCCAACAAAGACGAGCGCTAGCGCGCGAGTCATTAAATTCATATCCTGATTCCTCTCAACTCATTCCCTCGGTCTATACATTATATGGCAATAGGTACAGTCTGAGGTTTTGCGGGCCAGACGGTCAATTTCGGTTGACAATCAGATTTGATTGATCAAAAAAAACGGGCTCCGAAGAGCCCGTTTACGTCATCGAACAAGCAACAATTAGTTGATCTTGCGCGAGAACTTGAGGCTATAGCTGTTGCTATAGTTTTGCTGCGGGTTACCAGTCTTGTATGCAGAGCTGGAGATCGCGAAACCAACAACCGGCAGACCGAAGTACGTTTGGTTAGCCGTACCAGAGGTCGACGGTGCGCCAGCTGCCGTGGTGGTCACGGTGCCAGAGCCGACAATGTAAGCATTCGGGTTAGCGAAGCTCAACGTCAACCAACCGCCTTCTTTGCCCGGAGTTGCGACATCAACACCTTGGTTCTGCACAGGCTTGATACCTACGTCGTTGGTCGAACCAAGAACAAGGCTTGCGCCAGAAGACGAGACACCACCAAAGGAGATCACGTTGGCTTCATAGCACAATGCATTGCCGCGAGCTGCCGGCGGACGCGGAGAGAAGTCGTCGTTGGTTACGCCAACATACTCTTCACGATCGGTCGAAGACAGCGTTACGTCGTCGCACGAGATACCATCGGTCGTGCTCCAAACGCGCTGGAACGGACGAAGAGCAGATGCCGAGTTCACGTACTGGTTCTTCGTGGGCATTGTGATGACACAGTCAGTGCCAATAACGAAATAAGGTGTGAAAGCGTATTCGCCGTACACATTGTCGTGCATCATCGTTGCAGAAACTGCATCGATAACAGAGCCCCATTGTGTTACATACAGATTGCCACCGTTGGTTACAACGCTGACAGTGCTGCCGCCGTTCGACAGGTTAGGCGTAGTCAAACCGGACTGAATGATCTGACCGCGAGTAGCTGCCCAGCCATCGATAGCCACTGCATCGTAGCCTGTGCTGGCACCGCCCGCTGCATTCAGCAGCGTACCGTTACCAAACAGACCACCGCTCGGCGAGGTCAGACCAGTTGCAACCGTAGCGCTAGCATCGGTCGTCAGCTTACAAGCCGGAACACCTGCGTTGTGGGTAACGTCCTTACCGAGCACAGTTGCCGTCGGAATAGTCGCCATTTCGAGCATCTCAACGTAACCTTCACGGGTACGATCGAGCGTTTGCAGCGAAGCAGCGTCATTCAGGAACAGGAAGTTACGGAAGGGTTGACCAGCAGCCGGGATTTTCGGGTTCGTGCAGCTCTTGTCAGCCGTCACGATCGCCGCACCGTCAGAAGTCGGAACTACAGCACCCGTCCATACGTCTTTTGGCGACAGGAAGAGGTTGAAGTCCAATACCTCTTGCGAGTTTTTGCCTTCAAGGAAGCGTACCTTGACCGCTTTGGCATTGTCCGTCGTGTTAACAACAGACAGCAACGTTACATTGCCATTGCGTACGGTGTAGTACGGGTAAATAAGCGCTTGGCCGAGACCGTCTGGGTTGACGTAAACGGCATTGGCAGCACCCGCCATAGCGAGAGCGCCAGCACCCGCGAGAGCGGAAAACAGCGCCTTTTGCTTGAACGTATTCATAGTTAGATTTGACTCCTCTGCATTGAGTTTTTGAGTGATCACTTTAGAACCAACAGCAATATTAGTTTTGTCGGACATTTGCCCTTCCAGAAAGTTTACAACAGATTTCAGTTCCGTATCAACCAAAGATCACCTTTTGACCACACCCACTTCTCGGTAACCGGGATGGATTGTGGTCGGGCGCCGACGTTGCGGATGAAAATGGGCAAGGTAACGGCGGAACGAACCGTGCAGACCTCGAGATCGCATTCAGCAGACTCCACCTCGGCATGGATGTAGCCCATGCGACGCATTGCTTCCGCGTACTCCGGCGCCGTAACTCCGACCTTTGAGCCAACGCTCAAGTAGTCGTATACCTCGCTGAAACGCTTGTCTGTCAACGCTTTCCAGCGTTCGGCTGAGCGAACCAGGGCGCGTGCTTTCATGGATTCCGGTGTCACGGATTCGGTGGGGGCTGTGGCGCAGCCGGGAAGCGCAATTACAAGCACCGCCAATACAGCGAACAACGCACGAAATTCGCTCGCAAAAAAACGTGGTTTGCGAGGTTGTGCAGCAGCCATAGAACTGTTGCGCAGATACAACATGGACATTTACCTGTTCCCCTCTGGTGCGACTTTCAGTGATTGGTTGAATTCACTGGGAATCCGTTCTGCATTGCGGCGATCCTGGGCCGCCTTGCGTGCTTCGGATGAAGCAGGGAGCTCTTTGGTGCTCACCTGTGGCAAAAGCTGCTCAATGCCACTCATTCGCTGACGCAGTTCGTCAACAACACCACGACTCTCTTCGACAGTCGACATGACCCTCGGAGTGACCAGCATCACAAGCTCAGATCGATTCGAGTTCCAGTTCTGGCTCCCGAAAATTCCGCCTAATATCGGAATCGTCGACAACACAGGGAAGCCATTGGTACTTCGGCTTCCACTGTCGACAAACAATCCGCTCAGCAGCATCGTGTCGCCGTTGGCGACCATTACGGTGCTTTGTTGGGAGTTCTTGGTGATATCCGGGTTGGGGTTGTCTGCCCGAATGGCGCCGGCCGTGCTGTTCTCCTGCTGAATGTCGAGAAACACGTTATTGCCACTAACTCGTGGGGTGATGTTGATGGTCAACCCTGTCGGGATGTACTGATATGAATTTGTTGCAGATGTCGTACCGGTCGCCACACTGGTCTGTGTCTGGACGGAAATCTGGGTGCCGTTCGAAAAACTGACCTTCTGGTTGTCTAGCGTCATCAAGGTCGGAGACGCCAGCGTTCGCGACTGTCCAGTCGTTTGCAATGTGCTCAAAATGGCTTTGGCCGCCGCACCTTGCCATGTGTAGCTGAATCCGGGAACAATTTTGCCGTCTGCACCGGCCGGATTTAGAGCACCGATGCCGCCTTCGGATGTCAGACGATTGGCAGCCGACTCCGGTTTTCCGGTAAACATTCCCGATATGCCAAATTGAAATGCACCATCCAGAGCCACCTGGGCAATCTGCACCTCAATGGCGATCATTTTGGGAGGCGTATCAAGCTTCTTGATGGCTGATTCAATCGCGCTGTATTCAGCCGGTGTCGCCACAATCAGAAGCGCATTTCGATCCTTGTCGGCAATCACCGTTGCATTTCGCGCCAGACCCAGCGCCTGGTTCGCCGCGCCTGCCGGAGTAGCCGCAACCGGCCTCTGTGCTGCCTGCTGCGGATTGGTCAGGGTGTTGCCGGGTGTTATTAGCGGTTGTCCGGCTATCGGCGTCACAGGAGCCGACAACGTATTTGCGGTCTGACCCGGCGCTACCGAAGCTGGTGTGGCCGGGGCCACGCGACCGGTGATCGCCTGCTGCAGCGTCGCCTGTAATTTTTCTGCCTGCGTGTATTGAACGTTGTAGACGTAGAGTCTTGCGCCGCCACCGGCATCACTGCCTTTGTCCAGTCGCTCCAGCCACTGCCGTGCATCGACGATAACGTCGCGCTGCGGTGATATGAGCAATAACGCGTTCATTCGCTCAATTGGCACCACACGCAACAAGCCTGCAAACGGATTGGCGGCGGCCGGGAATATCTTCTCCCAGTCTGCGCTAACCGTCTTCACATCAGACGACTCCAGCGGATACAGGAGAAACGACATGCCCGACATGAGATTCACGTCAAACATTTCTGCAATTTCGAGCAGATTGCGAATCTCTGCCTCCGTGCCCGACAAAAACAGCAAGTTACGCAGTTCATCCACCCGAATCGGCGGCGGAGTGCCGGCTTTTGCAAACGGCAGCAACACGCGTTCAAGCTCTTTGGCGCCGATAAATTTAACGGGAAGAATCACAACACTTGATCCACCGCCCGCACGCAGTTGAACCCGCGGTGGACTGGTGCCGAGATTGGCGCCAGCCTCAGGCAAGACTCGCCAATACGTACCGTCGCGTACCAGAACCGCCCGAACCGAGCGAAGCAGTGTTTCCAGCGTAGGTATTACGTCGGACTTGCGAATCCCGCTCGCTGTACGAATGGTGACAGTACCCGTAACTGCAGGATCGATAATGAAGCTCTCATTGAGAAGATCGCCCAGCAGATTCTTGACAATTTCGCGGACATCCCCGTTCTCAAACGTGAGTGTGACCAGTGCCGATGGATCCGCCGGAGTGGCCGCTGCCGCCTGCGGCACCCGGAAAGTGCGTCCGCTACCCAAGGCCATCTTGATCTTGTCGATCTCGGTCTTCGTCGACTCTTTGTCGCTATCGGGTGCAATGGACACGGGCGCTGGCGCACTGGCAGCCTGGCGCGGCATCAAGCCTGACGGTATGACCCCGGCTTTCGCGTTGCTCGCAGAGGGATCATTGGCACAAGCAGTCAGCAGCATCGACGCGGCAGTCAGGGCCAGGACTCCGCTTCGCAGGGTCAATGATCGGTGTTTTTGTCGTGTCATTTCAGAATCCTATTGGCCCCCGGCCTGTTGACGTGCAAGCCGTCGTCGCTCAAGCATTTCTCCGACGCTCATCACCTCGCGAGGTTGTGACGAGTCACGTGCTCCATCCGGCACCACAAGCCCGTTCGCAAACACTCGCTGGCTGGCTGGCGCGGGTACTGCACCAATACCGGCTGCGGGCGCAGTGGCCGCAGTCGGTTGCGGCGATGCCTGAGCAACCGGACGTGGGACTGGCTGCGCCTGCGGGGATGGCGCGACGGGCTGTACCTGTGGAATCGGCGCTGGCGGCGGAGGCGGCGCGGGCACGCGTCCCGACGCCGTAAATTTCGCCAACTCGAGAACGTCTGTTTCACCAGCAAATGCCAACGTAACTTTGGCCGGCTCGACTTTGCTGACTTTCATTTCCTGAAGTTGATCGCCCTCGCGAACACTTTTCACGCGGTTGGACGCCACCTCGCGCACCTGGGCAATCTTTATTTCACCGAAATCGGTAACGCCGATGAGTTGATACAGCCCCCGTCGCACCTGTGGTTTCGGCGGCTCCGGGGCCACTGCAATTGCCTGTGTCGGTGCAGGTTTGCGGTTCGGGTTAAGCAGGGGACGCTCAGCAATCTGGGCATATGTAGACGCATCGGACTGCAAAGAGAAATCCGGCAACACGCCCGCAGCGTCATGGCGTGCACTGGGCTCCCGCAGCGAAATTTGCGGTTTACCGAGCGCATCGCCCCAGTCGGTTTCCACGCCAAGGCCAACAGCCAGCAGTAATGCAATACCGACAAGGGCGTTTCTGAGATTGAGTAGATTACTCATGATTTTGGACCGACGGGTGGGGCGTTAGCCGGTCGTGCCCCCTTTGCGGCATCTTTGGGACCATATGCTTGGACCTCGATCTGCGCCGACACTTCGGGTTCCTGATTAGGCGCCGGTTTGTATCCGCGCGGTACCGTGGCACGCAGCGTCACATTTTCGATGAACAGATACGGCAACCCGGTTTCGATGGCATAAAGCGTTTTCTGCAGCGCTGTCGGAGTTGCGTTGAATCCGACATTCAAAGAGTACACACGGAATCCGGAATCATCCTTGACCGTCGTCGGTTGAATCGATGTCAGTCGAGCACCGTTCGATTCGAGCATCGGACGCACGAGATCGGTCAATTCGGCGCCCGCCAGCGTCGGTGCGGCATTTTTCAGGAAAAAACGTGCGCTTTCACGTGCCTTGATCACATCAAGTGCGCGTTGATGTTCGGCGCGTTGCGACGCCACGCGGCGATAACGATCAATACGCTCCTCGGCCGTCGACCGCGCGGCATCGTAACGCTGATGCAACAAATAAACCGGAACCGCTACACAGGCGACGATCACCGCAACCAGCAACAGCGTCAACGCTACCGCAAGTGCGCGACCGCGAACACCGACAGGCAATGTCATGGTTTCTTCTCCGTAACTACCGGAGCCGTCGGTGCCACCGGCACGGTGGCCGGAGCAGTAACGGGTTGCGCGGTACCAGCGGGTGCGGACTTGCGCGGGTCAGCGCTACTCGCCGGGGCGGGCGGCACAGCGCCGGGTGCCGGTGCCGCACCAGGTGCTGCGTTCGGCGGAGCTGTTGCTGCGGACTTGGCAGCAGCGGGAGCGCCGGCCGGTGCCACCGGTGTCATCGGAACCGTCATCAGTGCATTGGCATCAGACAGCAGCAACGGCTTCGGCGCGACCGCCGGCACGAGTTCTCCGGCAATGTGAAAACGCTCTGCGGTGGGTGCCACACGAGTCATGGTTGCCTTGAAAACCGGATCCTTCAGAAGAGGCGACTCCTGCACGATCTGCAGGATTTTGCCGCCACTGCCGGTTTCACCCTGAACGACCACTTCCCGCCCCTTCTGATTGGGCACGGACTTGATTTCCAGCGACTGCGCCCAGGTATCGTCGGGAAGTCGCTTGCTCAAATCTTCCAGCACCTGAACGACCAGCGGCGCGCCATGCTTGCGCGATAGCGGCAGGTTGTAGTCGTTCACCTGTTTCTCGAGCTGACGCTGCAACACGCTCGCCGCCTCCGCATCCGACTTGGCACTCGTCTCAATCGGCTGCAGCTCGATCACATACTGCCGCTTCTGCCACAGTGGAACGGCGATCAGCGCTGCAATCAAAACCAGGCAGAGCCCGAACAGCGCCGGATTGATCCAGCTCGATCCATTCGCGGCCTGCTCAACGCGGTCGGACGTGTTGGCAAGCATATCCATGCCTGTGTCCACGTCCTGCGGGGCCAGCAGAAGACGCGATACAACGAGATTTTTCTGCTTCGCCGTCTCAAGCATGGGCGTCGCGCGCGCGCGCGGAGCAGCCGTCAACTCCACCCGACAGGTGCCGGCTGTCGTATCACGATGTTTTACGCAGAAACCGTAGTACAGGTCGCTCGCTCGCAGCGGCGTCAGCCGGTCGAGTTCATACGACAGCACTTGCGACAGCTTGTTTTCCACGGCCAGCGGCAACTCGATGTCGCGCCGGAAACCATTGCTCTCGCCCACGACCAATGCCACCTGACCGCCGTTTTGCGCCATTGCTGAATGAGCAAACGGTTTGTACTGATCCAGTGGCGCCCCGGCCAACCAGAAGCGATCCTCAGCCAGCGACAGCATTGCCGGGCGACGCGATTGAACCCAGCGCAGCCGCAATTTTTCGGGGACACATTCCCAGAGCTGCTGACGCCACCAGGACAGGAAGTGCCCTGCGCTCTGCTGCACGGTGGGGCGGTTGACCGACTCAGCCATTGGTTACAACCGCCGCAGAAGGCAAGGTCAAGGCGTCAGAAGGCCAGCCCTTTTGCCAGAGGAAAAATTGCGGGCGCCCGCGCTGTGCGCCGCCCAGTCTCAGGCTCGCCTCGCGCGAGGCGCGCACGCCGTTGCTCGCGACCACATCGGCGCGAATGCGAATCGAATTCTGCGCCGAGGCGAAATAGGGACTGCTGAACGTGATGGCAGGAACCGGGGCACCTTCTCTCAACGCCTGATCACGCTGCTCGACCCATGCCTCCATCTGTGCCGAGTCGATTCCCGGCACCATACGCAGCACTGCGAGCGTTGCCGACATCGGGTCAATGCCCGGTGACCGCGAATTGACGGTCAGAAGGGGTGCAACCTTGGCGTAGAGTTTCGGGTCAACACCCATCACGTTTTGCAATTCCTCAATGGCGATGAAAAAGTCATTTTTCGGCAGCACCTTTTTTCCGGCGGCACGATAGTCGTCCGCCTCGGCACCGTTTGGTCGCTTCAGATTGTCGGCGTCTGTCCAATCCTTGATGGCAGCGACAATCGCGTTGGCATCCCCATCACTTGCGCCGGCAGACATGAACATTTGTTTGAGTAGGGGCTCGGCGGCAAAGTTCAGATCAATTTTAGCAGCCTCATTTCTGGCCGAAACAGCAATCTGCTGACCATTTTCAGCCCAACTGTGGACAACACCATCCGCCTTCCACTGTTCCAGGGCAAGTTGTGCGTCTACCGAGCGGGGGCGCGACACCTCAAACACCATGCGATGAACGGCGCCGTCGGCAGCCGCCTGAGCCGTCGCGGCGGCCAGCGTGTTGGCCGTGACCTGCGAGCTGACGCGCTGGTTATCGCTGAACGACAGCGCAATCACCGACATGAAGATCACCAGTCCGAGCACCATGATCAGGGCGATGCCCCGCTGCGACCGACCGCCCTTGTGCAACCGCGCCTTCATCGGTTGACCGTTCCCTGAATAATGCAGCGCTGGCGCTGGAAATCCCAGTTGCAGCCCATCGCCTGAGTCAGCCTGAACGGGATCACAAGGTCGGGCCAGCGCCGGTTTGGCGTTTCGACAACGCTGATTTTCAGCATCGAGGGCATGCGGGCGTTCTCATTCCAGTCATCGACCCAGGTGCCGGAATCGGGGTTGGTCAGCGGGTCTTCGCCCGGATCAAAGTACGAGATCGTCATCGAGTCAATGTGGTCGGCGAGCACGATCGGGTCGGCCGAGCTCAGGTCCGGTACCGTCTTCTCTTCCGGGTCGGGCGCGACCCGCCGCAGCACCAGCTGTCCCTGTTTTGGGCCTTTGGCGACGGCGAGCTGCCACCACAACACGCCGCCCTCGGCGATTTGCGAGGTCACCGGGGCGAGATAGGTCAGATTCTCATGGGTACCGGCAAACTTGAGTGGCTGGCCGACTTCACGGCGCCAGCGCAGCGGCAGCGTACCGATGATGTGGTCACTCAGGAACGCCAGCGTGCGGGCATATTGCTCGGTTCGTTCGGACAGGTCATTGGCCGCGCCGGTGCTGCGCTCGGCGCCACGCACCGTGCCCATGAGAATGCCCGCCAGCAGCGCCAGAAGGATCATCGCCGCAAGCAGCTCGACCAGCGTGAAACCGCGCTGCTTCATGGCGTCGCCCGCGGCACGGCCATCAGCGTGGTGAGCTCGAAGCTGCGCGTCTTGCCGGACCAGCTCTGGTCAGGATCGACGATGACCACGCGTGCGTTCAGGCGTTTCAGCTCGAATGGCGGACGCACCGGATTTTCCGAGTCTTCGGTCGGTTCGGGCGCAACGGTCAGCGTCCACGCAAGCCGTCCGTCCGGCGACGTACCGGATTCCGATCCGTCGTTGAGTGTTTTTTCGATACCGGCCGTCGCCAGCAAGCCCTGCGCAACCGTCATTGCCCGCGTGTACTCGCTCGACAGTGACGCAGAGCGCACGCCCGTGGCGAACACCTGCGCGAGCGCAGACAGGCATAGCGCCGCAATAACAATGGCGACGATTACTTCGAGCAGCGTGAAGCCGCGCTGATTTGTCGGGCGCCCGATCATGATTCTTCAATGGCAATACGGCCGTTGAGCCAGCCAATGTCGACGCGATACTCACGCTCCTTGTATTTGAGCGTCACGCGACCGCCGGTCGAGCCTCCGTCAGCATAAAAGCGCACGTAAGCGTGCTTGTCGTCAACCGTCTCCGCCACCGTGGTGGTGAGTTCGACGGCAACGCCTTCGGGCCATTTGCCGCGACGCTTGCCACCGGGCAATTGAAATGTGCGGTTTTCGAGATTGAACTCGACGCCGACGTCGGTGCGATTGGCGATCGCCTCGCTGCGCGCAAAGCGCAGCGCCTGAGCAACGGAGCGCGCAGCGGCGCGATGTTCAGCCGCAGAGACGCCCGATGAAAAGAGCGGAGATGACAGTGAAGCAAGGATGCCGATGAGCACGATGACCACCAGCAGTTCGAGCATCGTAAAACCGGCTGCACTGGTTCGCACGTGCGAGGGTGCTTGCGTACCGGACGCAGGCAACCGGCAAAAAGGACGAACTGCGGATCGCGCCATCATCGTGCCTGC
>CAYMSY010000075.1:0-11594 GCA_964393195.1 uncultured Alcaligenaceae bacterium
CTCGACACGCCGTTGTCGATCTACCTCAAACTGGCCAATGACCGCTACACCTTCCTGTTGGAGTCGGTGGTTGGCGGTGAACGCTTTGGCCGGTACAGCTTCATCGGGCTGCGTACCCGCACACGTATCGAAGTTCGCGGCAACGAGATCACACACATCACGCCGCTCGGCCCGAACAAGCAGACGGTGGCGGATCCGCTGGACTACATCGCCGCGTACCAGGCGCAGTTCAAGGTTGCGACCATTCCCGGCCTGCCTAGATTTTGTGGTGGCCTGACCGGATATTTTGGCTTTGAGACTGTTGGCTACATTGAGCCACGCGTGGGCAAGTGTTACGCCGAGAACCCGCGGACAGATCAACTCGGAGTACCGGACATCCTGTTGCTGCTCACTGAAGAGCTGGCTGTGGTTGACAACTTGTCGGGCACCATCTCGCTGATCGTTTATGCTGACCCGTCGAAGCCGGACGCCTTCCAGCGCGCAAGCGAACGCCTTGCGGAGTTGCGCGCGAAATTGCGCGAACCTGCGAAATTGCCACTGCAACATGCGACGACCACGGTCAATGCGCAGTCGCAAATGGGACAGACCGCGTATGAAGCGGCAGTGCAGGTCTGCAAGGACTACATCGCAGCCGGTGATTGCATGCAAGTGGTGCCGTCGCAACGCATGGTGATGGACTTTCCGGAGCCTCCCATTTCGCTTTACCGGGCATTGCGTACGCTGAACCCGAGTCCTTACATGTTCTTCTACAACTTCGGTGACTTTCATGTTGTTGGCGCATCGCCGGAGATTCTGGTGCGCAAGGAAGGTGAGACGGTCACCGTACGTCCGATCGCCGGCACCCGCAAACGCGGTGCGACGCGCGAAGAGGATGACGCGCTTGCTGAAGAGCTGCTTGCCGATGAAAAAGAGGTCGCCGAGCATGTGATGCTCATTGATCTCGGCCGCAACGACGTGGGACGTATTGCGAAAACGGGAAGCGTTGTGGTCAAGGACAAGATGATCATCGAGCGCTATTCGCACGTGATGCATATTGTCAGCAACGTCGAGGCGACGCTCAAGCCCGGCACCAATAACATTGACGTGCTGCGGGCGACCTTTCCGGCGGGCACGCTTTCCGGCGCGCCGAAAATCCGGGCGCTGGAAATCATCCGGGAAGTTGAACCGGTCAAGCGCAACATCTACGGCGGTGCCGTCGGCTACATGAGCTATCAGGGCGACATGGATATGTGTATCGCTATCCGCACCGCTGTAATCCAGAACCACAAACTCTACGCACAGGCGGGTGCTGGCATCGTACATGACTCGGTGCCCAGCAAGGAATGGGAAGAAACGCTGCAAAAAGTACGCTCGGTATTACGCGCGGCCGAGATGGTGCAAAAAGGGCTGGATGGAGTGGCGGCATGAGCAGGATCATTGACCTTCGAAGTGATACGGTAACCCGCCCGTCTGCCGGCATGCTGGCTGCGATGAGTGCCGCCCCGGTTGGCGACGATGTATGGGGCGATGATCCGACCGTGAATCGCCTGCAGGCGATGATGGCCGAGGTGACCCGGAAGGAAGCTGCGCTGTTTTTTCCGTCCGGTACGCAAAGCAATCTGGCAGCCCTGATGGCGCACTGTGCGCGCGGTGATGAATACATCGTCGGCCAGATGGCGCATACGTATCGCTGGGAAGGCGGCGGCGCAGCGGTGCTTGGCAGCATCCAGCCGCAACCGCTTGAACAGGAGCCCGATGGCACGATTCCACTGGAGAAGATTGCAGCGGCGATCAAGCCTTTCGGTCCCGGACTCGGCACGCACTTTGCGCGCACCCGTCTGCTTGCACTGGAGAACACCTGGGGCGGCCGGGTGCTGCCCGCGGGCTATGTACAGGATGTGACGGCGCTGGCGCGCAGCAAGGGGCTTGGTCTTCATCTCGATGGAGCTCGCGCGTTCAACGCGGCGGTCGCCAGCGAAAGCACCATCGCCGACATCCTGGCGCCGTTTGATTCGGCGTCGCTGTGCATCTCGAAAGGCCTCGGCGCACCGGTCGGCGCGGTGCTCGTGGGCGCGCGCGAAATTATTGAACGTGCCCACCGCTGGAGAAAGATGCTCGGAGGTGGCATGCGGCAGGCGGGCTATCTCGCGGCTGCCTGCATCTACGCGCTCGAAAACAATGTCGAGCGCCTGCACGACGATCATGAGAACGCTGCCCTGCTGGCTGCGGGCCTGGGCAATATCGCAGAAATCAAGGTAGTCGCGCAGGCGACCAATATGGTGTTTCTGCAGATCCCGGAAGCACACGCCGGTTTGCTTGAAGCGTTTCTGAAAGATCGCGGCATGCTGATGCAAGGCGTCTATGCCGCGCGGCTGGTCACGCATCTTGATGTGTCGCGTGATGACATCAACCGTTTCGTTGCTGCGGTTGCAGACTATTTCAAGGGGGCAGCGAAATGATCCTGCTCATCGACAACTATGACAGCTTTACCTACAACCTCGCGCAATACTTTGGCGAGCTGGGGGCGGAGGTTGAGGTCGTCCGCAACGATGCCATTGACCTTGCGGGGGTTACCGCGCGAAAACCTGAGCGTATTGTTGTTTCGCCGGGGCCGTGTACGCCCAATGAAGCGGGTATTTCAGTGCCGCTGATCAGGGAGTTCGCGGGCAAGCTGCCGATTCTCGGCGTATGCCTTGGACATCAGAGCATCGGGGTCGCGTTTGGCGGGAAGATTGTTCGCGCCAAACGTGTCATGCACGGGAAGACCTCAACCGTCACCCACAACCGTCAGGACTGTTTCGCTGGCATCCCGAGCCCATACACCGTGGTGCGCTATCACTCACTGGTGATCGATCGTGCTTCGTTGCCGCCGTCACTGTCCATTACGGCGGAAAGTGATGATGGCGAAATCATGGGCGTGCGCCACAAGACGCTGCCGGTCTGGGGGGTGCAGTTTCATCCCGAGTCGATCATCACCGAGCATGGTCATGATCTGTTGCGCAACTTCTTGAGTCTTTAGGAAACAGCCATGCCCATTTCAATTTCAGAAGCCATCCAGCGCACCGTTGACCATCGCGAGATTTTCGAAGACGAAATGCTGTCGCTCATGCGCAAGCTCATGAACGGCGAATTCACGCCAGCACAGGCCGGGGCCTTTCTTACCGGACTTCGCGTGAAGAAAGAAACGATTGGCGAGATCGCCGCCGCCGCAAAAGTGATGCGCGAGCTGTCGACCAAAGTACCCGTCGAGAACGAACCGAACCTCGTTGATATCGTTGGTACGGGCGGCGACTTGTCGCATACGTTCAATATCTCCACGGCGTCCACCTTCGTGGCTGCGGCCGCTGGCGCGAAAGTCGCGAAACATGGCAATCGCGGCGTGTCCTCGAAAAGTGGTGCCGCCGACGTGCTGGAGGCACTCGGTGCGAACATCATGCTGATTTCCGCGCAGATTGCGGACTGCATTCGCGAAACCGGTATCGGTTTCATGTTTGCGCCAAACCACCATCTGGCGATGAAGGCCGTGGCACCCATTCGCCGCGAGCTTGGCGTGAAGACCATCTTCAACATCCTCGGCCCACTGACCAATCCCGCCAGCGCGCCCAACACCATGATGGGCGTGTTTCACCCGGACCTTGTGGGTATTCAGGTACGCGTCATGCAGCGTCTGGGGGCGAGCCACGTGATGGTTGTGCATGGTCGTGATTCGCTGGATGAAATTTCGCTGGGCGCTGGCACGCTTGTTGGCGAGTTGAAGGACGGAAAGATCACGGAGTACGAAATCCACCCGGAAGACTTTGGTTTCACCATGAGCGCGACGCGCAACCTGAGGGTAGAAACGCCGGAAGCGTCAAAAGCGATGCTGCTGGCGTCCCTTGAGGGCACTCACACGGCGGCTTCCAACGTTGTGCTGCTCAACGCGGGTGCCGCACTGTACACCGCCAACGTGGCGCCTACGCTGCGCGATGGCATTGAGCTTGCACGGGCAACGATTGCAAGCGGTGCTGCGCGGAAAAAGGTGGATGAGTTTGCGGCGTTCACGCAGACGTTCCGCACCAAACCCTTCGCCGCATGAGCGACATTCTCAACAAGATCATCGCCACCAAGCACGACGAAATCGCGGCGGCGATGCGCATCAAGCCGCTGGCTGCGGTACGCGCGGAAGCCGAGGCGAATCGTGACCTGCGTGACTTCGCTGCCGCATTGGAGGCGAAGATCGCAGCGGGCAACAGCGCGGTCATTGCCGAGATCAAGAAGGCAAGCCCGAGCAAGGGCATCCTGCGCGAAAACTTTGTTCCGGCTGACATCGCCAGAAGTTACGAGTCCGGTGGCGCCGCCTGCCTTTCAGTGCTCACCGACGTGCAGTATTTTCAGGGTTCGGTCGCTTACTTGCAGCAGGCGCGAACCGCGTGCAGCCTCCCGGTGATCCGCAAGGATTTCATCGTGGACGCCTATCAGGTGTTTGAAGCGCGCGCGATGGGGGCGGACTGCATCCTGTTGATCGTCGGTGCGCTGGAACTGCACCAGATGCAGGCGCTGGAGGCGCTCGCTCATGAGCTCGGCATGTCGGTGCTGGTTGAGTCGCATGATGCCGCCGAGCTGGACGCCGCGCTGACGCTCAAGACACCGCTTATCGGCATCAACAACCGTGACCTGCGCACATTTAATGTGTCGCTGTCGACGACAACTGATCTGCTGGCTCGAATTCCGTCGGACAAGCGCGTGATTACCGAGAGCGGCATTCTCGCGCGGGCGGATGTTGCGCACATGCGTGCGCACAATGTGCATGCCTATCTGGTGGGGGAAGCTTTCATGCGCGCACCGGATCCCGGTGCGGCGCTGGCGACGTTATTTGCGGTCTGAACGTACGCGCGCGCGACGCGGCAGCAGCGGCACCGCAAGGGCAGCGGTGCAAAGAATCAGCAGCGCCAGCGCCCATTGCGAGAGTGTCGGAACGATCGCAGCAGCATCCGCAGCAATAGCGTCACCGGTGGCAGTCGTGCCGGTGCGCGCGACGGCGAGGCTTTCGAAACCGCCGATTGCCTTGCCGGCCAGCGTCACCGTGCTCTGATTGCTGACCGCCAATGTGGACGGCGTGATGGCAAACACCTGCCCCGGATCGGTGTTGCTGACACCCCAAATCAGACCGGTCACCGGGTCGCCATCAAGACCAACGTCAAGCGGCGCAACCGTAGCAGTGCCCAGAAGCGTCGCTGCGCCGTTGGTCGTGTTGATGCAGTAAATCTTGCCCTTGTCAGTGTTGCCGCCCATGCCGTAAAGGCCGGAGCTACAGGTGGCACTTGGCGCAACACCCGCCAGTCCGGCGAGAGCGGGGCCGGTGCCGCCGAGCGCGACGGTCGTGGCGGTGGCGGGATCAACGCGATAGATCACCGCATTCATCGACAGGTACAGTGCGCCCGTTGACGCGAACGCGAGCCCGGCATTGGTCTGGATTTGCGGCAGGCCGTTCAGGACGCCGACGGCAGTACAGACCCCGGTGGCGGCCGAGCATTTGACGAGCTGCGCGGTCGGCGGATTGACGCCGAAGAGTTCGCCCGACGTACTGATCGCGAGCCCTTCAATCTTGCTGAACCCGGTCACGCCGAGCTCGATAGCGACGCCTGTCGCCATGTCGATGCGGTACAGCTTGCGGTCAACATCACTGCGCACCGAGTAGCCGATCGGGGAGGCCGTGACGGCGCCGCTGGCCAGCAAAAGCATGGCGCAGAACAGCCCTCGGAAGAACCCCCGTAGAATCGTTTGCAAGTGATGAATCCTGTTTGTTTCTACAATTTTGACAGTTGTTTGACAGTGCCGCAACTAATTCACCATGAAATTAGCGAGCACTCACATTCGTTGAGACGCTTTGGTGTCGTCATTCGGAGACAAATTTTCGGTCATCCTGTGATTGCACAGGCGACTCAAAACTCAATATGACTTTCTTTGTAAATGACGTTTATATAGGGCATACAGCCGCATTTAGCCTGAAGTCGACTTGAGGCTAAATGTCGCGCCAAGCCCATATTGGAAAACGGTCTTTGAGAAAAGCTGATAGGCGCTCGCAGCCCGATCTGACCGCGTCTGTGACAAGTAAGTACCCGCTTCTGGTGGTAACCGCGCTGGCCGCCGCCGTGCCGTTCATGTGGGCGTATCAGCAGCCACCGCTTTCGGCGTTTTACAGTCAGGTCGCCGCCGCCGCACTTTGGCTGCTGACCGTATTGCTAGCCGCGAGAACGGCGTTGCAGTTGAACAACAGCGGGTGGGCGTCCGTTCTCCTGCTATGGGTAGGTTTGTTGATGCTGGTGGTCGCGCACGCCGTGACCGGGATGTCGCCGCTGTTTGGTGTTGCGCCGATCGCCTTCAGCCTGCTGCTGTGCGGGCTTGTCACGTGGGCTGCGTTCGCCGCCGAACGGGATGCCGCGATCCGGCTGCAATGGCTCGGCGCCTTGCTGGCCGGGGTGCTGGTTGCGGCACTGTTCAACAGTTTCGTCGCGCTGTTGCAGACCGTCGCGCCGAACTGGACCCACGAGACCTGGATCGCGAGCAGCCCGGCGCCGCATGATCGGGCAGGCGGCAACCTGCGCCAGCCGAACCAGCTCGCGACTTTGTCACTGTGGGGACTGCTGGCGGCGACCTTTCTGCTGCGTCGCTGGCGTGTGCTGTGGTTTGCCGCCTGTCTGCCGCTGCTGGCGACACTGTTTGCGACCGGGTCGCGTACGGGTGTGGTCAGTCTGGCGCTGATCGTCATTGCTGCGCTGCTGGCGTCCACGCGCGTGCGCTCGTGGCGTCGTCGGTCATGGCTGCTGCTGGTCATCGCCATCGTTCCGCTTGCGTGGTTGGCGGAGAGCGTGTTCACCCGAAGCACGGCCGATGCCGCGCTGTCGCAACGGCTTTCGCTGTGGCGCGATGTAATTGAACTGATCCGGCAGTACCCGTGGACCGGCGTCGGTGTCGGACAGCTGAATTTCGCCTGGACGCTCACGCCGCTGGCGGAGCGGGCGCCGGATGTGTTTGATCACGCCCATTCCCTGCCGCTGCATCTGGCGGTGGAGCTTGGCGTGCCAGCAGCGCTGCTGGTTCTGGGCCTGCTCGCCTTGGTGCTCTGGCGCGCCCGCGCGGCGATGCGTACGCGGGCGGGTGCGACGGTTGCGCTGATGCTCGCCGTGATCCTGCTGCACAGTCTGTTCGAGTATCCGTTGTGGTTCAGCTACTTTCTGTTGCCCTCGGCGTTTCTGCTGGCATGGCTGGTGACGGCTGTGGATACCGGTGATGCCTCACGATCAGCCGATGATGACGCGCGGCGGCACGTTCGCTCGCCGATCGTGCCGGCGCTGGTGATGACAACGGCGGTCGCACTGCTGATCGCGTTGCTGTGGTCCGTACGTGAATACGACAAGGCGGCCGCTATCCACCGTCGCGTCAACTCGCCGGCCGCATTGAATGCGGCGGTCGACAGCGCGCGCGGCAGCCCGCTGTTCGGTCAGTATGGCGACTACGCGGCGATCATGCTCGCCGGTGACGCCGCGCCGCTCGCATGGTTCGAGCGGCCGGTCCGCAATGTGCTGGACGAGCGCCTGCTGGTCGCTTACGCACGCGCGCTGGCGCGTGCCGGCGACACCGAGCGTGCGGCCTACGTCGTTGCACGTGCCCGTGAGTTCCCGCCGAATCGACTGTTTGATGACTTGCCTGCAGTTACGTCAAGTCTGATGCCAACCGGTGCTGCATCGGCACCGCACGGTCCGCGCGACTTCCGGCGCTAGTCGTCTACGCGCCGGCGGCCCTGCGAAACAGCAGGTCGCGGACTTCATGCCCAAGCTTGAGGCCGCGTCGCTCAAATTTCGTCTCCGGCCGCCACGCCGGACGTGGTGCGTAGTCGGTCGCCGTGTTTCTGAGCAGTGGCTCGGCCGACAACACGTCCAGCATCTGCTCGGCATACGGCACCCAGTCCGTCGCCAGATGCAGATAGCCATCCGGTGACAGGCGCGACGCGACCAGCGTCACCAGCGGCGGCTGCACCAGACGACGCTTGTTGTGGCGTTTCTTGTGCCAGGGATCCGGGAAATAGATGTGAACCCCGGAAAGTGATGCCGGCGCAATCATCTGCGTGAGCACTTCCACCGCGTCATGCTGAATGACGCGCACGTTGCCGAGCCCTTGTTCGTCCAGCAGGTTGCACAGATTGCCGACACCGGGCGGGTGAACTTCGACGGCGATGAAATTGGTCTGCGGCTGTGCGGCGGCGATTTCCGCCGTCGTGATGCCCATGCCGAAGCCAATCTCAAGCACGGTCGGCGCATTGCGGCCAAAGGTCTGCGTCAGATCGAGTGCGGTTGACTGAAATTCCAGACCGTGGCGCTGCATGCCCTCGGTCAGCCCGCGTGTCTGCTTCGGCGACATGCGTCCTGCGCGCACCACAAAGCTGCGGATCGCGCGATGCTTCAGGTCATCGCGCGCTGCGTCCCCAGCCCCGCTCACGGCAACAACACCGTCCAGCGCGGGTCCGACAGGTCAAGATTGATCGAGGCGTTACGACCGTTTTCGGTGTAATCGACCACCAGTCGACGCGGCGCTCCCCAACTGACTCCGGCGTCCGTCCACGGCGTACGCGGTGCAAACACCCGCTCGCGGGCGGGGCCACGGCGTTCAAAGCGCCACACCGACAGCCGGTTTTCGCAACCTTCCTTGCAGAAATCCACCGTCACAAAGTAGCGGCCATCGCTATTGAAATAGGGCTCATTAGGCAGATCGGTCGTGCTCATGGTGGCGCGATGCACCAAGACGAAATCAATCTTGTCGGCCTGCGCGCGATAAAGCACGACGGCATCCGCCGGAGCGTTGTACGCAAAGAAACTCACATTGGGGCCGGCCTCGCCGGTCTTGTCCTCGAACAGGAACGGCGGCTCACCGGGCGCGGTGACCGCGAGCAATGAGCCATCGCGCTTGACGACGGCACCGGCGCGCCGGATTTGTTCGCTCTCGATCTTTTTGCCGCAGTCAGCGGGGTCAGCCGTGTTCGCGCAGAGTTTCGCGAACTGGTCCTGGCTGGGAGCCGGGATGCTGGTCAGGGACTGTGCCGAAACGGTCAAACCGTAAAGCCCGCAAGCTGCGGCGACGCCAAGTACAACGAAAGGGATGAGAAATCGCATGCCGCGATTTTCTCATCCCGGGCCAGACCTCTAGCCGATCACCTTCGCGACTTGCGCCTTGAGCGCGGCATCGAGCAGTGCGATCGATTCATTGAGATGCGCGCGCACTTCGACCGGATTACCCGGTTTTGCGGCCGCTTTCTTCAATTGCGCGAGCAGATCGACCGTGTATTCGCGCTGCAGGCTGCGCGCATCGGCGGGCGCGCGCGCGCTTGGGCGGGCGACGGCCTCGGCCAGCAAACGCACGTGTTCGCGCTGCAGATTGCGGCGCATCATGCTGATGGGGGCGCCGCTGCCGAGCTCGCTCCAGATGGATTTCTGCAGCGTTCCATAGAGTTCCGGCAAGCTCAGCGTCTTGCTGCTGTCGCTGAGTTTTTCCGGCGCAATCACCAGACGCGCTGCAACGCTGTCGCGCATCAGCTGCCCAAGCGTCGCGCGCTGGATTGCAAATACGCGGCCAGCGACGGACTGATCGATTGGCGGTACCGTCGGCAGGCCGATGTCCTCGTCGAACAGTGCATCCGAGCGCGCGTCAAAGTCCGGCGTCAGTTTGGACAGAAACTCCGGCTTGAATTTGAACGAATCAACCGCGAACAGGTTTTTCGCGAGCAGATTCAGCGCGCGGCGCTGCTTTTCTGCGTCGACCGGGGTCAAGGGCTGCCGTCCGCTGCCGGCGACGTCGCGCAATACGCTGACGCCGCCGACATACTTGGCGGTCAGCTCGGTGATCTGCCCCATCAGCAAAAAGCCGCGCTGGAAGTTGCGGGCAAGCATCTCGTATTTGGTGCCCGGCGCCAGTTCGCGTGACTGCACCCGATCCCACAGCTCGCGAATCACTGCGAAGCGCTTTTCATAGAACCCGAGCGGATCGCTTGAGAGGTCGCTGCGGTTCACTTCGGGATCGATTCCCTCAACGATCGGCAGGAAGCCGGCGTCCTCGTCGGTCGCGTACGCGAGTGCGGGCTCGTTGGAACGCGACAGCGTCTTCGCGAGCTCGGCCTTTTCGGTCTCAGGCGTCGTTTCCTTGTAGCCATATTCGATCGCCCAGAGATCGTAGGTGCCGACCGTGATCATCGAATACTGGCCCTGACGTTCGTCCTTGGTGGCGATGTTGAGTGCGTTGTAGTCCATCACCGACGATGAGACGCCTATCTCGGCGCCGAATTTCGGATCGCGCAACTGCTCGGGCGTGACCGAAGTCGAACCCTTGAAGTTGTGACGCAGGCCCAGCGTGTGGCCGACCTCGTGTGCCGTGATGTCCTTGATCGCGTCCATGAGCCAGACTTCAGCGGCCGGTGAGCCATACTCGAACTCGCCGCGAGCGACCAGGAGGTCCATCGCGAACGCCGCTTCGGACAGTTTGCTGTCAGCATACGTGCACAGGTCCCCCGAACTGCGGATCAGGCCGGTGCCGACCGGACGCGGCGGGTCCTCGGCCATGCGTGCGCTGTACAACCGCGTGATTTCTTCGTTCATCTCGATGTCGGCATCGAGAATTTCGCCAGTGCGCGGATCAACCTTGCTCGGGCCGCGAGCGCCGAACTGGATGCCATTGCCGGCAACCCAGCGGACCGACGCAAAACGCGTGGCGGACGTATCGAAATCGTCGTCCTCGCCCTGCTGTTTGACCACGATCGCGTTCTTGAAGCCGATCTTTTCGTAGGCCTTGTTCCACTCCAGAATGCCGGCGGTCACGGCCTTGCGATAAGCCGTCGGGATGTTCTTGTCGAGCCAGTAGGTAATCGGCTGCTTCGGTTCCGACAGCGCGGCCGACGGATCCTTCTTTTCGAGGCGCCAGCGGTTGATGTAGCGTGTGCGCTGTTCGCGTTTGTCAGGATTGGTGAAGTCGTTCACGCTGGTCGTGAAATAGCCGACGCGCGGGTCGGCCTCACGCGGACGCATCGGGTCGGGCAGTTTCGAGAAACCGTAGTAATAGCCCATGAACAGCGAGCGGATGTCCGGCAGCGTCGACGGATAGCGCGGACCCGGCGCCGACGGGTTCGGCACCGGCGGCGGCAGCGAAACGCGGTTCAGCTGATAGTGGCCGCGCACGTTGAAACCGGTTTCGGTCTCGCTGTTGCGCACCTTTTCAATGCTCGAATTCTTGGCGTCGAAGGCGTAAGGCTGGCGGAACGTCTGCTCCAGCTGCTGTGCGGCCATCGGGAAGTCATTGATGAACAGCGCATTGGCTTCGATCAGCACGCTCTTCTTGTCCGGGTGCGGTGCGCTGGCGATGGTCGCCGTGCCAATCAGGCTGTCCGAGAACGAACGCTCAATCGCGTGCCGGATCGGCGCGTCCTTCGCGGCCGTGTGCGCGACGTTGCGCGCGATGAGTTGCACACCGGTCGGACCGAATTTCTTGAAGCTTGCGAAATACTGGCCACGCCCGCTGGCGAGGAAGCCTCCCATCTGGTTGCCGAACATGCCGGCGTCACCGATCGAATGCGTCACGTTGACCGAGAAGAAAAA
>CAYMSY010000076.1:0-11400 GCA_964393195.1 uncultured Alcaligenaceae bacterium
GCTTTCGCCACTACCCCCTCAAGATAGCGTGTCTACCAATTTCACCACGACGGCTAAGTAATTTTTTACTTCGGAATATCAGACTTCACAGGTGCGGGAGCCGAAACAGGTTGTTCAGTCTTTGCGGGCTCTCCGGTCACGCCTTGCATGACGCCGCCTGCAACGGTTGACCGGTGTGCACCGACGTATGTCAGCGCGACGCTTGTAGCGAAAAAAACTGTCGCGGCGATACCCGTTGCACGACTCAAAAAGTTGGCCGATCCCGCCGCACCAAAGACACTACCAGCTGATCCGCTACCGAACGATGCGCCCATATCCGCGCCTTTGCCGTGCTGAAGCAGCACCAGCACCAATATTGCTGCGGCCGCGATCACATGAATTGCAAGGAGAAAAATTTCCATAGCCAAAAATTATACATGCAGAACCCGCCCGCCGAAAGCCACTTACGCTGCAGAAATGATGCCTACGAAATCCTGTAGGACCAAGGAAGCCCCGCCAACGAGGCCGCCATCGATATCAGGCATGGTAAACAATTCACCCGCGTTCGCAGCCTTTACGCTACCACCATACAGAATACTGACATTCCCAGCTTCTGTATTGATCCCTGTCAGCTTGCGGCGAATGAAGGCGTGCATGGACTGGGCCTCATCCGGAGACGCTGTCTTCCCGGTGCCAATCGCCCAGACAGGTTCGTAGGCGACGACAACGTTTGCCGCGAGTCGCGAAAAAATGTCCCTGCATGGTGCAAGTTGAGCTTCAACCGTCTGTTCCGCCAGCCCACTCTCGCGCTCTGCAAGCGTCTCGCCAACACAGATGACCGGAATGAGTCCAGCGGACAGGGCAACGAGGGCTTTGGCCGCCACCTGCTCACTACTCTCCGCGTTGTACAACCGGCGTTCTGAATGTCCTACAAGAACGAGCGTGGCACCGAATTCACGCAGCATGGACGCACTTGTTTGCCCGGTGAACGCGCCGCTGGTGTGTTCACTGACATCCTGCGCCCCATAACGAATCGCGGTCGTCGCCAGTGCGCGCTGACACTGCGCAAGATAGGGGAACGGCGCACAAATCCCAACATGTGCCGTGTGATTACCGGCAGCAGTCAAGCCTTCCAGCAGGGCCGAATTGCTGGCAAGTGTTCCATTCATCTTCCAGTTGCCAATTACCCAGCGAGCCCGTGTAGTCATCTATTCTTTTCCGATTTAAAGTTAGCGTAACGGATGGTGACAAGCCACTGCGACGGAGCCTGTCAAACGAGGTGGCGGCGCAGCATCACTGCACATACTGTCCGCGTATGGACAACGCGGATGGAAATGGCACCCGGTCGGCGGATCGACCGGAGAAGCGATTTCGCCTTTCACGGTGGCGAAATGCTGGTGCCCTGTCCGAATTCTAGGCATCGCATCCAGCAGGGCCTTTGTGTACGGATGTCGTGGAGTAGCGAAGATTTCAGCCGCAGGGCCTATTTCCACTACCCGACCGAGATACATGACGGCAACCCGTGTGCTCAGATGTCTGACGATCCCAAGATCGTGACTGATAAACACATAAGTCAGCCCTAGCGAACGTTGCAACTCGATAAACAGATTGAGTACCTGTGCCTGAACCGACACGTCCAGCGCGGCGACAGACTCATCACACACGAGCAATTCGGGTTTGACAGCCAGCGCGCGTGCGATGCCGATACGCGCACGCTGGCCACCAGAAAATTGGTGCGGAAAGCGGGTTAACGCGGCGGCGTCCAGGCCGACCTGCGAGAGAAGATGACAAACGTACTCACGCACCCTGCTGCGAGGGACGATTCGGTGGGCGACCGCCGCCTCGCCGATTTGGTCAATCACGCGCATCCTCGGGTTCAAGGAGGCAGATGGATCCTGAAAGATCATCTGACGAGCAAGCTGCTTGTCACCGCCTTGCGGTCTGAACTGCACGTCACCAGCGGAGGGGGACAATAACCCGGCGGCAATGCGACCAAGCGTACTTTTGCCGCACCCCGACTCCCCGACGACCCCCAACACCTCTCCCCGCTGCACGTCCAGCGAGACATTATCAAGTGCACGGACCACGGTCTCCCGATAAGTGCCACCAACGCGGTTAGCCACTCGCTCAGCCCAGCCAAGCGGTTTGGTGAAGCGCATGGAGATGTCACGGACACTAAGCATGAGATCACTCATAGGGCAGCCCCCCAGCGCAGGGAAAGTGGCAGCAGACCATGCGACTGGCGCTCGTCACTGCCGGCGGTTCACGTTCCGCACACATCACCCCGGCGCGTTCACATCTTGGTGCAAACGCACATACAGCGAGCGCATCTTGTAACCTCGGAGGTGCCCCCGGGATTTGCGCTAACAGTTGTCCGGGGCGATTTTGCGAAGGTAGGGAACGCAACAGCCCCTGTGTGTACGGATGTGCAGGTTGTGTCAAGACTTGATCCGTCGGTCCCTCCTCAACCACCCGACCCGCATACATCACCGCTATGCGCTGTGCCAGCCCGCTCACGACTGACAAATCATGGGTAATCCAGATCACTGCGGTTCTGGTTCTGGCTGCCAGGTCCTGTACCTGAGCCAGGATTTGCCCTTGAATGGTCACATCAAGCGCCGTCGTCGGTTCGTCTGCGATCAGCAGCTTGGGTTCGTGCAGCAACGCGATGGCAATGGCAACGCGTTGCCTCATACCTCCAGAAAATTGATGCGGATAAGCGTTTAACCGCTCCTCGGGCGAGGCAATACCCACTGCAGCCAGCGCTTGCGCCGCCCATTCGCGCGCACGCTGTGCGCCTACATCGGCGTGCGCCCGTATTGCTTCGACGATCTGGGTATCGATGCGCAACACCGGGTTCAACGTAAGCATTGGATCCTGAAAGATCATGGCGATCTCACGCCCGCGGATTGCTTGCCAGTCGCGCTGCGCCAGCCCGGTCAGTTCACGCCCCCGTAACCGCACCGAACCCGACACCACGCGCCCGGGCGAATCAACCAGGCCCATGATTGAATAGCCGGTAACTGATTTGCCCGAACCCGACTCACCGACAATGCCGAGGACTTGCCCCTCATCGACCGTAAAACTGACCCCGTTGACGGCGCGAATATCGCCCTGTCTCGTCGCAAAATGTGTTTTAAGCCGGTCGACCTGAAGCAACGGGTACGTCATCTGGCAAGCCTCGGATTGAGCACATCGCGAAGCTGATCGGCTACCAGATTGATACTGACAATTGTCAGCAGCAACGCAATGCCGGGGAAGAAGCTCACCCAGTATTTGCCCGACAACAGGTACTGATAGCCATTCGCAATCAGCAAACCTAGCGACGGCTCCGTGATTGGCAAGCCTAAACCCAAAAACGAAAGTGTCGCTTCCAGCGCGATTGCGTGCGCTACCTGTACTGAAGCGACCACAATCAATGGCGGTAAACAATTGGGCAACAGGTGCCGCAAGACAATACGTGAAGCCGAAAGCGCCAATCCGCGAGCTGCGGTGATGTAGTCCTTGTTCATTTCAGCCAATGCAGCGCCGCGAACAGTCCTTTCGTAATATGCCCACTGTACGCTCACCAGTGCCGCAATGATCTTGCCAACGCCCTGTCCAAGAACGGCAAGCAGAATCAAAGCGATAAGAATGGCCGGAAACGAGAGCTGGATATCAACGACCCGCATGATTACGCTGTCCCATCGACCGCCTTTGTAAGCGGCAACAAGCCCGATGATCAACCCCACTGACACGGCAATCAAGGTCGACAACACGCCGACGCCCAGGCTTATCCGGAGACCATAAAGAATGGCCGAGAGCAAGTCGCGCCCCTGCTCGTCGCTGCCGATGACGAACGTACGTCCGTCGCCACTCTGGCTTCCCGGCGGCAAGCGCGCATCCATGATGTCCAGCTGTGACAAATCGTATGGGTTTTGCATGGATAACCACGGCGCCCCCAGCGCAGCCAGAACGATCAGCGCGAAGAGCATCAATCCAAAGACGGCGACCCTGCTCGCTGCGAATTCGCTGATCTTGTCACGCCACGGGGTGTGCTCTTCCATCAGTGCGCCCCAGTGTCTGCCAGGCGAACCCGCGGATCAAGCACCGAGTAGGCGACATCCACAAGCAAATTGATGAACACAAACAAGCTGACGATGATCAGCAGGTAGGCCACGATGACCGGCCGGTCAAGTACATTGATCGAGTCAAGCAGCAACTTGCCCATCCCCGGCCAGGCGAAAACACTCTCGGTGACAACCGCAAATGCAACCACCGAGCCAAATTCCAGCCCGATAACCGTGACGATCGGAATCATGATGTTCTTGAGCACATGAACCCCGACGATGCGCGACCCGGAAAGCCCTTTGGCTCGCGCAAACCTCACATAGTCCATGGTCAGCGCCTCCCGCACGCCTGCTCTTGTGAGCCGGATCAGGAGTGATAGCTTGAACAACGCGAGATTGACAGCAGGCAGGATCAGATGTGACCAACCGTCTGCCGTAAGAAAGCTCCACGGAACGCCAAAGACCTCAACCGTTTCCCCGCGTCCATTGGACGGCAACCAACCAAGGAATACGGCAAACAGCATGATCAACATCAGCCCGACCCAGAAGGTAGGCAGGCTGAAGCCGAGTATTGACGCAGCCATGATGGATTTACTAATCACCCCATCCGGCTTGAGCCCGGCTATGAGCCCAAGAGGTATTCCGAGGCCCACCGCAATCAGCATCGCGACGAACGCCAGTTCCATCGTCGCCGGCATCCGTGTCACGATCAGTTCAAGCGCGGGAACGCCATGCGCAAAACTGCGACCAAGGTCCCCTGTCAGCGCACCAACCACGAAGCCACCATACTGCGCCCAAAGCGGTCGGTCCAGTCCCAGCGCCACGATGGCGCGGTCACGCTCGGCCTGATCCGCCTGGCTGCTGATCAGGATGTCAACCGGATTGCCGATCAGGTACACCCCGACGAATACCAGCACGCTCATCGCGACAAGCACGAGCAGCGACTGTACGAGGCGGCGAAGCAGAAAGGCGATCATTCAGAAAATGCGCAAGACGCATAACGCATGGCATGCGGTACGCTTCCGACTGAGCACACAATGTCGGGTTGTCAACGTGGCCATTCTAAACAGCGTTTCGCATCAGGGAGCCGTTCGGGCCCGACATCCACACCGTATGAATCGTCTGTAGGAGGACGCATGAAATCGTCACGCAACATCTCAATGCTCACCCGAAGCCTGCTGGCATTGCCGCTGGTGGTCGGTTCGCTCGCGGCCTCGGCGTCAGATCTCTGGCTCTATAGCGGACGCGACTTCACCGGCGCATTTGCCCAAATTTCGCGTTCCGAGCCGAACCTGCCCATCGGCGCTGCCCGCTCGATCCGTGTTGGCACCGGTGTTTGGGAAGCTTGCACCGGGGCAAACTACAGCGGCGATTGTCGTCGCCTGTCACCGGGCGACTACCGCGAATTGGCTGGCCGTTATGGCGACACCGTGCTTTCAGTCCGTGACGTCACCTACAGCTCAGGATCGGTTGGTTATGCGCCGCCGCGCCTGCAGCTGTTCGATGCTCGTGATTTCCGTGGCCGCACCACGACGCTTGAACAAAGCATGGCTGACCTGAACGCTGGCGGAATGCGCATCGGCGCGGCTTCCGCGATTGTTACCGGCGGCACCTGGGAGGTCTGCACCGATTACAACTTTGGCGGTCGCTGCCAGGCGCTGCCACCGGGCCAGTACAACGATCTTGGCTCCCAGCTCAATTACCGCATCGTCAGCGCACGTGCTCTCGACGTGAACCGCCCGCCGGCACCAGCGCCACTGCCGGTCGCGCCTCCACCGGTGATGCCGACGCCGGTTGCGCCGCCCGTTTGGGGCAATGATCGCGTACGGGTTGAGGTCTACACCAACCCCAACTTCAGTGGCGCCGCACTGACCATCGACAATGACATCGACAATTTCCGCAATACCGGTTTCAACGACCGCATTCAGTCGATGCGAATCTACGGCGGCAACTGGGAAGCCTGTGAGGACCGCGACTACGGCGGCGTCTGCCAGGTATTCGGACCGGGCGACTACCGCCGTCTGCCACCACAACTGGATCGTTCCATTTCGTCGATTCGCCGTATTGGCAACGAACCAAGCTGGGGTGGCGTCATTCCGGGCGGACAGAATTTCATCGTCGCCGAGCCCAACGCCGGACGCAGCCGTCACCCGCTGTGGCTGTATGAACATGGCAATTTCGCTGGCCGCACGATCCGCGCGGTTGGCGATGTGCCCGATCTCGGACCAACCGGCATGAACGATGTGGCCTCGTCAATCTTCATCAGTTTCGGCACCTGGCAGTTCTGCGAAGACTCCAACTACCGTGGTCGCTGCTTTACGCTCGGTCCGGGGCAGTACAACGACATGCCAGCCGGCATGAACGACAGCATTTCCTCGTTCCGTCGGGTTCGCTAGGGGACGCGTGAGTCCGGCCGAGAAGCAGCAACTGTTTGCCGCCGCAAAAACTATCGCGGTGGTCGGACTGTCTGCCCGGCCGGACCGGCCAAGCTTTGATGTTTCGCGCGTGATGCAGCGCGCCGGTTTTCGCATCATTCCGGTCAATCCAGCGTACGCGGGCCAGCAAATTCTTGGCGAAACCTGTGTGGCAACGCTGGCGGACGTCCCGGTGGCCATAGATATCGTCGACTGTTTCCGCCGCAGCGAAGAGATGGTCCCGGTCGCGCGCGACGCGGCGGCACTGAACCCGCGCCCAGCCGTGCTGTGGATGCAGATCGGTGTCGTCAATCCGGAGGCGGCACGGATCGCGAGCGACGCCGGGATTCAGGTCGTGCAAAATCAATGCATCAAGATCGAATATTTCGCCACTCGCTGAGAGGAACGCCCCACATGAATACCCTCTTCCGCCTTTCGCGCGGCGCTTTCGGCGCGTTACTGGCTGTGGTCACACTGGCGATCGCTCCGGCCGTTGCGGCCAAGGCACCGGCCTGCGCGGTTGGCAACGCCATCTCAGCGCAGGACTTGCCAAAACAGGGCAAGGAGACGTTGGCGCTGATTCAGGCTGGCGGGCCGTTTCCGCACAATCGGGATGGCATCAGTTTCAGCAACCGCGAGCGCATCCTGCCGAAGGCGCCGCGTGGCTTCTATCGTGAGTACACGGTACGCACACCAGGAGCTCGCAATCGCGGCGCAAAGCGCATCGTGTGCGGCGGCGACCAGCGTGCTGCGGATCAGTGCTATTACAGCGACGATCACTACCAATCCTTCAAGTGCATTGCCCGCTAGCGCGGCGGAGATTCCCATGAAAAATTCAGTTCACGATCTTCGCGCCGAACGCGTGTTTCAGGTCGATCTCAAAGGTACGCGCTCAAAAAAAGCCTTGCTGGAAACACTGGCGAGCGGTCTCAAGCTGCCGAAACATTTCGGCCACAACTGGGACGCGCTGGCGGATTGCCTGATGGACGACAGCTGGGGCAGGACGGCGAAGACGACGGTGCTGCTGTACGGCACCGCCAATGCCGAAAAGCGCTTTGGCGAAGACTGGTCTACCCTGCTCGAAATTCTCGACGAAGCCTGTATCTGGTGGGGCGAGCAAGACAAGGTGCTGCGCGTTGGTCTGGTGTGACCGAGCCTGTTGAAAAAGCGCCGAAACCGCTGAAAATCCCGCGTTCCGTCCTGGTCATCATGTACACACCGGGTCGCGACACCTTGTTGATTGAACGCTCGGACTATCCCGGATTCTGGCAGTCTGTCACCGGCTCGCAGGACGAAGGCGAAAGCTTTGCGCAAACTGCGGTTCGCGAGCTGCATGAGGAAACCGGATTCGATGCCGCGCAGTACGGTGGCGTTATTGACCTGCATTTCGAGAATGTCTACTGCATTTATCCGCGCTGGCGGCACCGTTATCCGCCACAGACGACGCACAACCGCGAGCGCTGTTTCGCGGTCCGCCTGCCGGAAAAACTGACGCCAACGCTGGCGCCGCGTGAACATATTGCCTTTGAGTGGATGCCGATCGAACGCGCTGCCGAACGCGTGACGTCGTGGAGCAATGCGGCAGCGTTGCGTTCGCTGGCAAGCCGTTTTTCGCTCTTTTAAGAAGCATGAAAATCGGCAACAACTTTTTACTGGAAGGACGTCGACAAAGGGCTTTAGTCAAAAAATAATTAAAAGTCGACTTTCTGCATTATCAGCACCCAAGCCCCATTCAATAGACTTTAATGCCACAAGCTGTATCAAAATTTCCACGTGCCGTGCTCTTTGATTTCGACGGTACGCTGGTCGACAGCGCACCGGATTTGGCCGGCGCAATCAATGACTTGCGTGCGGAACGGGCGCTTCCGGCCATTCCCTACGAAGCGCTTCGCCCCTATGCGACCTACGGTGCCCGCAGCCTGCTGCGCGCCGGTCTGGACATGACGCCGGACGCGGCCGAATACGAGTCGACCCGGCAGCGCTTTCTCGCCATCTACGAAGCGCGAAAGCTGCACAACACCCACCTCTTCGACGGCGTGCTGGAGCTGTTGATCGCGCTGGAACGCCAGCAGATTGCCTGGGGCATTGTCACCAACAAGCATTCACGTCTCGCCGAGCCGATGATTCATGAGCTACTGCGTGACCGCGCCTTTATGCCGGTGACCGTCATTTGTGGCGACACCACGCCCACGCCGAAACCGCACCCGGCGCCGCTGTTGCTCGCCGCGCAGAAGGCCGAGATCGAGCCGGAACATTGCTGGTTTGTCGGTGACGGCGAAAGTGACGTCAAGGCCAGCATCGCCGCCGGCATGAAACCGGTGCTCGCGACCTACGGCTATGTCCCCGATCTTGCGCATGCCCGCAGCTGGGGGGCGCACCACGAAATCGATCAGCCGCTCGACTTGCTCGATTTGTTCGCATCAGCTGCCTGAGCGGCGCAGCCCGCCGGCGCGTACACCCAGCGGCGCGGTGAACCCTTGCGTTCGCCCTCAACGACAACGGAGCTGCCACGCTCAACCCGTGCCAGGATTTCGCCAGTGATCGCATCGGACGACTTGAGCGGCGCCCCGTCGGCACGCAACAGTACGTCGCCGTCTTCGATGGCAAACATCGCGGTAGTGCCCCCGGTCCCGCGCGCCCGGATGCCCGTTCCGGCGCCCGGCAGCGGATCGAACATGCGTGCAAACGTCGCGCGCTCGGCCGCCAACGCCTTGACCATGGCGGGTTCCAGGAATATTGCCGACGCCCTGTCGGCGCCGCTCAGGCGACAGGCGACCGCCGGTGCGGTTGACTTCTTCTGGGCATCAGCCCGCACGCCGAAAACAGTCAACCGCGACTCAGTCCCGGCTGATGCAATCACCACGGCATCGCGTTCGACGCGAATGATCTTGTCGCCAGACGGCAGCGAATCACCTGCGGCCAGCGACAGCGAACGCGCGCTCGAGGTACCCTGAGCCCCCGGCGCACCACCCACGATGAAATAGGCACGATCGCCAGCCACACCGGCCAGCCGGGCGTTGCCACTGGCAACGGGCGCCGACGTAGCGGCAGCACCGTCGAAATTCGGGACCGCGAGTGCAAATGGCTTCCAGGGGGGCAGCTTTGACATGGCAGCATCGCCCCACACCCCAAGCGCAAGCGCAATCGCCCATCCCGCAAGGCCGGCAGCAACCAGTGCGGCAAGCGCCGTAGCCGCTTGCTCAAGCCTATAATTGACAGTTGCAGTTTGCTTCACTTCGCGTCGTTTCACTGGATGGATTTTCACGTGCTGACGGCGATTTTGCCTTGAATCCCTATCTCGCCGAACTCAACGAATTTACGTTCACGCGACTGGCTCGCCTGTTGCAGGGTGTGACGCCGCCTGCAGGCCTCAAGCCGATCAACCTCTCGATTGGTGAACCGAAGCACCCGACGCCTCAGTTCATCCGCGATGCGATTGGCCAAAACACATCGGGCCTGGCGCAATATCCGCCGACCAAGGGCCCGCTGGCGTTGCGTCAGACCATTGCCGACTGGGTCAAACGCCGCTTTGCCTTGCCCGCACTGGATGCAGAAACACAGGTACTGCCAGTGCTCGGCACCAAGGAAGCACTGTTTTCGTTCATTCAGACCGTGATTGACCCGACGCGGACGAATCCGACGGTGCTGGTGCCGAACCCGTTTTACATGGTGTATGAAGGGGCGACACTGCTCTGCGGCGCGAAACCGCATTTCGTGAACTTTGATGCTGCGCTTGGCGAGCACCAATGGGATGCCATTCCTGAATCGGTGTGGCGCGACGTGCAGATGGTGGTCGTCTGCTCGCCGGACAATCCCACCGGCAGCGTAATGACGCGTGCTCGCTGGCAATGGCTTTTCGAGAAAAGTGATCGTTACGGTTGCGTGATCCTGGCCGATGAGCCGTATAGCGAAATCTACTTTGACGAAGGCAAACCACCGGTCGGCGCACTGCAGGTTGCTGCCGAATTGGGCCGTAAGGACTTTAAACGACTGATCGCGATGGGCAGTCTGTCGAAGCGCTCCAACGCGCCGGGGTTGCGTTCCGGCTTTGCGGCGGGCGATGCCGAACTGATTGCCGGTTTCCTGCATCTACGCACGTTCAATGGCTCGGCGATGGCAGGCACCGTCGTTGCCGCCAGCATTGCCGCATGGAATGACGAGGCGCACGTCATCGCCAATCGCGCGGCGTATGCGAAGAAGTTTCGCGAACTCACGCCCCTGCTGGCCAAACACCTTGATGTCAGCATGCCCGAAGCGTCGTTCTACTGGTGGTTGCCGATACCGGCTGCATTTGCCGGAGACGACGAACGCTTCACACGCGAGCTGTTTGAAAGCGCCGGCATCACCGTGGTGCCCGGCAGCTACCTTTCCCGCGTTGGTCCCGACGGCATCAACCCCGGACGCGGCTATATCCGCATCGCACTCGTCTCCGAATTTGACGAATGCAAAGAGGCTGTGCTCCGCATTGCCGAATTTTTGAACCGTCGCGCGACCCGGCTACACGCCGAGCACGCTGCGGCCTGATTTTTAAAAAGAAGAAACCATGTCCGAAGCCCTGCAACCCATTTTCGACAACGCGTGGGAAAACCGCGCCAGCCTCTCGCCGGCCAATCCTCCGAAAGAAATCGCCGACGCCGTTGAATCAGTAATCGCCGATCTCAACAAGGGCCGCCGCCGCGTCGCTGAAAAGTACAACGGCGAGTGGATTACCCATCAGTGGATCAAGAAAGCGGTGCTGCTTTCGTTCCGTCTCCAGGACAACGCGATTGTGAAGGCGGGCGACCTCGCTTTTTACGACAAGGTGCAGACCAAATTCGCCCACATGACCGCAGAGCAAGTGGGCGCCACGGGCGTTCGCGTGGTACCACCTGCGGTCGCGCGTCGTGGCAGCTATCTCGCGAAAAACGTGATCCTGATGCCTTCCTTCGTGAACATCGGTGCGTATGTCGATGAAGGCA
>CAYMSY010000077.1:0-11347 GCA_964393195.1 uncultured Alcaligenaceae bacterium
GCCGACGCCGTTGTTGGCAGTGACGCGGAAGTGGTACGTGGTGTTGCAGGTCAAACCGGACAGTACGAGTGATACCGGCGCGTTGCTGGCACCGCTTGACAAGGGGCTTTGCGCCGCATTGGCCGGGCTGCCGAGGCCGCCGTAAGCGACGGTCAAGCCGTACTCAAATTTGACCGTGGTGGTGGCGCCGTTGGACGTGACGGTTCCGTTCAGGGTCGCGGAAGTAGCGGCAACGGCCGTTGCAGCAGCGCTCGTTGCGACGGGGGCAACCGGTGCGCAAGGGGCGGTGCTGAAGGTCATGTCCGAACCATTGACGGTCGCGCCGACGCCATTGTTGGCCGTCACGCGGTAGTGGTAAACCGTATTGCAGGTGAGACCGGTGAGTGGGACAGTGACCGGCGCGTTGGTCGCACCGCTGGAGAGCGGGCTCTGAGGCGCCGTCACGGGGCTGCCGGCGCCGGTGTAGGCGACGGTAAGGCCGTACTGGAACGTGACGACCGTTGACGCGCCGTTGGCACTGACCAGACCATTCAGCGTCGCCGTCGTCGTTGTCAGGTTGTCGGCAGCGACGGTGGTCGCGGCGGGTGCGGCTGCGGCGCACGGCGCAGTGGTGAAGGTCAGATCGCCGCCATTGACGGTCGCGCCGACGCCGTTATTGGCATTCACGCGGAAGTGATACGTTATGTTGCAGGTCAGACCTGCCAGCGCGGCCGACACGGCCGAATTCACCGCCGTACCCGCGAGCGGGCTGGGCACGCCTGCAAGCGGGCTGCCTGCGCCGCCATAGGCGTTGGTCAGACCATATTCGAAGGTAACGGTCGTGGACGCGCCATTGGCGGTCACCAGGCCGTTGAGTGTTGCCGTGGTGGTTGTGATTGCGGCGGCTGCACTGGTGACCACGGAAGGCGGCGCGACCGGCACGCTCATTACGTTCGACAGTTCGGACGTGTTGTTGACGTTGCACGACGACAGGATGATGCCGAGGTCACCGATGAAACATTTGAGATTGGATTTCCAGTCGCTGCCACCGCCGGGCTGGTCGGTCAGCGGCGTGATGTCCGTCGCAGTCATCACTACGTAGCTGCCGCCAGTTCCCGCTGCAATCGTTGCCGTGCAACGCCCGGCAGAACAGGCGCCACTATCGTTGGCGAAGCCGGTGAGCCCCGTGGTGAACAGTTGTTCACCCAGAAACGTCATGGTCGTAGCCGCATTGTCGTTGCCAGCGTCGATACGGAAGAATTCAGCGCGGAAATTGGCCGGGCCGTGCGTTGAAATGGTCCAGTCGAACGTGGTGTTGCCACCCGTTGACGAGGGTGCCGCCGAGCCGTTGCAGGCGCCGGTATCGGCTGGGCCTGTGCAAATGATCGGCGCGCTCTGGTCGAGATTGGCGTAGTTGAACGGGAATTCGCTGTGTGGCGGGTCAGTGACGTTTTCGTTGTGATCGAGATCAATGCCGACACCTGCGACCAGTTTCGAGTTGCCATAGATGCGGTTGCGTTGCAGCAAATTGCTCCAACCGTTGCTCGTCCCGCCGTTGCGGATCTTGGTGCCGTTGCGGCCGTTGCCGGCGATCACGTTGAAATCGGTTGCGCCGGCGCCGCCAATCGACGTGCTGCTGGCCGCGTTGATGTGAATGCCATCTACACCGTTGCCGACCGTCAGGTTGCCGGCGAGCGAAGGATGCACGCCGATGGAGTTGCCGATGATGCTGTTGGAGGTGGTTGAGCTGCCTTTGACCACGATGCCGTGACGTGCATTGGCTGCGATGGTATTGCCCTGACCGGCGGAACTGCCGCCGATGGTGTTACCGGTGCTGGTGATGATGATGCCGTCGCCTGCGTTACCGTACGCCTTGGACGCGACCGGCGTACCCGGCGGGAATTCGCCCATGCCGATGGTGTTGCCCCACACCTTGACCGCGTTGCTGGTACCGGTAATCAGGATGCCGGCGCTGTCGCTGCCGAGCACATCCGGGAATGCGTTGTTGTTGGCGCCCTTGTTGTCGCTGATCAGGTTGGCTGGGCCGATCACAAGGCCGATCATGCTGGGGTTGAGTTTGGTGGGGTCAGTGCTGGGTTTGGTGTCGGTAGTGACGCCGCTGCCGCCGTTGCCGATGTGATTGCCGGCGTTGGTGGAGGACAGGCCGATGCGGTTGCCCATGATGAAGTTAGGCAGGAATACGGCGCCGGCTTCGACGCGAACGCCGTCACCGGTGTTGCCGCTGATGACGTTGTTCGGGCCGATCAAATTGCCAAAGGTCGAGCCAGTCAGGCGTACGCCCGCACCGCCGTTCGGCGCGGCGATGTTGCCGGTGACGTCGGTGCCGATCATGTTGCCGGAGGCGATCACGCCTGCGAGGTTCTGGCTGAAGATTTCGATGCCATTCAATGCGTTGCCGGAAATGACGTTGCCGCTGATGATGATCGGCTGGAAGTTGGCCATCGCTGTGGCCAGGTTGCTCTGGAAAGCGTTGATCTGTGAGGCGTCGACCGGCTGAACAGGGAAGCCTGCGTAGGTGCTCGACAGGAAGCCGGTGCTGGTGTCGGGGTAGACCTGCGAGGCGGACACCGAAATGCCGTGACCGTTGTTGGGCATCAGCAGTACGCCGAGTGCGTTGACGCCGATACGGTTGTTGCTGAAGGTGTAGTCGTGCCCGTTGGCGCTAATGCCGTCGCCGCTGCAGTTACCGATGGCCATGTTGAGGATTTTCGAACCGGTCGCGCCTTTGCCATGGTTGAGCGCTGCGGTTCCGGAGTCGGTCAGACTCAGGCAACCCTGCTTGCTGCCGGCGCCGGAGTTGTTGCCGCTGATAGTCGTGACGCCCGGCACGCCGGTGATCGTGATCGGCGCGGCGATGGTGGGCAGTGAGCCGTTGATGACATTGACCGTGGCGACGGTGAAGGTGATCGTGTGCGGTGTCGGCACCCCGCCCACCAGCGAATTGGCCAGCGCGTTGGCCTCCATGATGGCGGCGCGCAGGCTGCATTGGCCATTGGCATCGGCGCAGACGCCGTTGCCCGGGTTGGCGTCGACCAGATCTGTGGTGCCGATGTTGACCACAAATGCGCTGGACGCGGCGGAGGCGGGGCTGGCGGCGACAACTCCGAGGGCGAACAGCAGCATGGCGGGGAAGCGGGCCGCCGCGAGGCAGGACCGGATCAGCGGATGTGCTGCAGATGTGATGAGGCGATTCATTCTGTTTTCCCTGTGAAGTGTGCGGCGGCGGCAGCGGTCTGGCATGGACCCATGGCGACATCGTCAATCGGTATTGACCGGTCAACCGGTCACTGAGCGGGAGAATGTTCGCGTCGCGGGACTTACAGATGGATTACAGAAGTGGCAGCCGGGCGGCTGGCGGTGCGGCTGATTTTGCGGTGATGAGTGCTGTGGAGATGCCCGAGGGGTTAACGACTTTTCGTTGGAACCGCCATTTCATAGGGCTTAGCGGTCAGTAATGCATATAGTCGACTTCTGACTAAAACGGCTAGTAATCCGCAATCCGACGTGCTTCTATAAAAAAGCTGTATCGCCCGAAAATCGCCGGGAATGAGAATCTAGACCGATACCGGCACCACGCCACCGAGTTTTTCGGTGATTTCACGGGCGGTATGGGCAACCAGCGGGCCGAGCTTGAGGATGCGCTCATCGGTCAGACGGGCGATCGGCCCGGCCAGCGAGATTGCGCCGAGCGGTTCGGCAAATTCGTCGTAAATCGGGGCTGCCACGCAGCGCAGACCCATCGCGTTTTCCTCGTCGTCGTAGCTGTAGCCACGGGCACGGATGGCAGCGAACTGCTGACGCAGTTTGTCGGGATCGGTAATGGTCTTGGTCGTCAGCTGAACCAGATGCGAGTCGCGCAGCACAATCGCCAATTCATCCTCGGGCAGCGCCGACAACATGGCCTTGCCCGATCCGCTCGCGTGCGCGGGAATGCGTGAGCCCAGGCGCACCAACATGCGCATGACCTCGTGGCACTGCACCTGGGCGATGAAGCAGGCGTAGGTGCCGTCCAGAATGGACAGGTTGGCCGTTTCGCCGGATGCTTCCATGAGCTTGCGCAGATAGGCATGGCTTTCGCCAACAAAATCGCGGTTGGACACGAATGCGCAGCCGACGCGATAGGTCTTGAGCCCCACGTACCAGAGGCCGGAGTCCTTGGCCTGATAGACGAAACCCATGTCGGCCAGCGTGTTGAGCAGGCGATGCGCCGTCGACGGCGGCAGGTTGACGCGATGCGAAATCTCGGTCAGCGTGATACCGCCCTCGGTCTCCGCCAGCTTTTCGAGCAGCGTGAGGCCGCGCGTAAGGCTTTGCACGCCACCGCTGATTGCACCGGTGGCCGCGTTCGCCTTGCCGCGGCGAACGGCGCCGGATGTGCCGGCAAAGGCGGGATCGGTGAGTGAGGGAGCGCGTGGCGGCATGGGAGTCGAGGTGGCTCAGAGCCGGAATGAATCTGGGCTTGAGTCTAACGAATCGGCGGTAGAAATGGGGTGGACAGTCGCCGCTTTTTGTCGGGCGCGGGGCGTCGGATTGAGGCAATACCGTCGCAACCGGTTGTCAGTCTTTGATCCAATTTCAAATCACGCCCGGTCGGGCACCCAGCCGTAGTGGTACCCGGATACCGTGTCGGTTGCTGTCGTGACTGTTTTTTTCCTGGCCCAATCGCGTTTATGGGCGCGATTGGTGCCGGAGAGAGGAGTCGAACCTCCGACCTTCGCATTACGAATGCGCTGCTCTACCAACTGAGCTACACCGGCACGTTGCTTGCGCTGCTTCCGATCTGGTACTGCCTTGATCGGTGAGCACACTTTGAACTACGAACAGAATCTGCTGCGTAGCCCATAATTATGCCATGACTAATTGTTCTCTTCAAACCCGATGAAGCTCGCGCGCATCATGGGCTTTCATGCCGTCAACGCCCGTCTCGAACGGCGACCGGAAACGGTGGTGGAGTTGTATGTTTCCCGCGATCGTCACGACGAGCGGCTGGCGCGACTGCAGGCACTGGCCGATTCTCTCGACATCGACGTGCAGACGGTGGACGCGGGGCGCCTGCATGCGCTCGCGCAGTCGGACGAGCATCAGGGTGTGGTTGCGCTGGTCGAAGTGTCGGCCGATGGTTCGTCGGGCGCTGACTTTGAGACTGTGCTGGAGGCATCGCTCAAGCGCTCGCGTCCGCCGCTTTTCCTGCTGCTTGACCAGATTCAGGATCCGCACAATCTTGGCGCCTGCATTCGCAGCGCCGACGCCTTCGGTGCCGATGCCGTAGTGCTGCCGAAGCACGGCTCGGCGCCGTTGTCGGCAGTTGCGCTGAAGGCGGCAAGCGGCGCCACCGAAACCACACCGGTTTGCACGGTCAACAATTTGGTGCAGTGCATCGAAACCTTGCAGACTGCTGGAATCTGGGTACTGGGCGCCGAGATGGAAACGGAAGCGACGCTGTTCAATACCTCGCTGACGGGACCGATTGCGTGGGTCCTGGGCAACGAGGGCAAGGGCCTGCGTCGCCTGACACGCGAGCGTTGCGATGCGCTGGTGGCAATCCCGATGGTTGGTTCAGTGGAGAGCCTCAACGTGTCCGTCGCCTCTGCCGTCTGCCTCTTTGCGACGCAGGCGGCAAGAGCGAAAGACGGCACCTAAGGCGCACTGCAACACGGGTACTATTCGTGCTTCTCGGTTGTCGTTGATCACATGCTCGCTTTCGTTATCCGAAGACTGTTTCAGGCGGCGCTCGTCATGCTCGCTGTCGCCTTTGTAGCGTTCTCGCTGTTCAACTTTGTCGGCGACCCGGTCAACATGATGCTGGGGCAAGACGCAACGCCCGAGCAAAAGAAGGAACTGCGCGAGTCGCTGGGACTCGACAAACCGACCTATGTGCAGTTTGCCGCGTTTGTCGGCAATGCGGTCAAGGGCGAATTCGGTCTTTCGCTGCGTCAGGCGCGACCCGTTTCAACACTGATCAAGGAGCGCCTTCCGGCGACGCTTGAGCTTGCATTTGTCGCAGGTGCGCTGGCGCTGATCGGCGGCGTGCTGATGGGGGTCTACACCGCGCTACGACGGGATGGATGGTTCTCGCAGGTGCTGCTCACCTTGTCGTTGGTCGGCGTTTCGCTGCCCAACTTCCTGATAGGCATTCTGCTGATTCTTGTTTTTGCGGTGACATTCCAGATACTGCCATCGTATTCGCGTGGTGATGTGACGCAGCTTGGCTGGTGGTCGACCGGCTTGCTCACGACGAGCGGATTGAAAGCATTGGTGTTGCCCTCGGTGACGCTGTCGCTGTATCCAATGACGCTGATCATGCGCCTGGTGCGCAGTGAAATGCTGGAAGTATTGCGAACGGACTACATCAAGTTTGCTCGAGCTCGCGGACTGACCAATCAGGCTGTGCATTTTGGCCATGCCCTCAAGAACACGCTGGTGCCGGTGATGACAATCGCTGGCTTGCAGCTTGGCGCGATCATTGCATTTGCCATCGTGACGGAAACCGTATTTCAGTGGCCCGGCATGGGATTTCTGTTCATTCAATCCGTACAGTTCGCCGACATACCGGTAATGGCGGCATATCTGGTCCTGATTTCGATGGTGTTTGTCACAATCAACCTGATCGTTGATTTGTTGTACTACGTGGTCGATCCGCGGTTGCGCTTTGAGCGGACCGCCGGTGCCCACTGATTTGTCTTATTGCGAGGAACGAGATGTATAACCCGAGCAAAGTCTCCGAGGCGATCCGCGAATATCACAGTGATCTCACTGCCATTCGTCGCGATATTCACAACAACCCCGAACATGCGTACAAGGAGACGCGTACGGCAGCATTGGTTGCCGAGCGCCTGAAGGCGTACGGCGTGGACGAAGTTCACACCGGGATTGGCGGCACCGGTGTGGTTGGTGTAATTCGTGGCAGTCGCCCAGGCACGCGAAACGTCGGCCTGCGTGCCGATATGGACTGCCTGGCGATGACCGAGGAGACCCGTCTTCCTTATGCCTCCCAGAACAAGGGCTACATGCACGCTTGCGGACACGACGGGCATACGACGATGCTTCTGGGCGCCGCCCGTTACCTCGCCAAGACGCGCAACTTCGCAGGTACGGTGTTCGCCGTTTTTCAGCCGGCTGAAGAAGGTGCGGCGGGCGCCAAGGCCATGATGGACGACGGATTGTTCGAGCGCTTTCCGATTCACGCTTTCTATGGTTTGCATAACGCGCCCTGGGTTCCGCTCGGCTCGATGGCTGTCCGCAGCGGCGCCATGATGGCGGCGGCTGATCGCATCGAAATCACGATAGAAGGCAAAGGCGGCCACGGCGGCATGCCGCAGTTCGTCTGCGATCCGGTGCTGGCGGCGGGGCACGTCATTACCGCAATTCAGTCGATCACGTCGCGCAACGTTGATCCGGCCGACTCTGCCGTAGTTTCCATCTGTGCGATGGAAGCCGGCGTAATGAACACCTACAACGTCATTCCGCGCGAAGTCAAATTGATCGGCACAGTCCGTACCTACCGCAAGGAGACTCAGGCGCTGGTCATCGAACGTCTTAATCGAGTGGTGGAACACACTGCGGCTGCGTTCGGTTCGACCGGAAAAGTTAACTTTATCCATGGCTATCCGGCCACGATAAACCACAAACGTGAAGCAGAGCTGTCGGCAGAAGTAGGGCGCAGTGTCTTTGGCCCGGACAACGTCATCACCGAAATTTTCCCGAATACCGGTGGCGAGGATTTCGCGTTTTTTCTGGAAAAAGTGCCTGGCGCATACATCTGGGTGGGGCAGAAGACGGAGAGCAGTTTCCCGATTCACCATTCCTGTTACGACTTCGACGATCGCATCATTCCCAATGGCGCCGGGCTGCTGGCCGCAATTGCGGAACGCGAACTGCAACAGTAGCTTCCAGTATGAAACTCAACGATCTTCCGCAGTCCTTCGTCGACGATCTTGTCGCGATTCGTCGAGACATTCACGCCAATCCCGAGCTTGGTTATCTGGAGACGCGCACATCTGCCCTCGTCGCCGAGCGGTTGCGAGCTTTCGGCGTGGACGAGGTTCACACTGGCATCGCAAAAACCGGGCTGGTTGGGGTCATTCGTGGCAAGCGCACCGGCGGCAGCATCGGTCTGCGAGCGGATATGGACGCATTGCCGATGCAGGAGAAAAACAGTTTTCTGCACGCCTCCAAAGCGGCGAAGGTCATGCACGCCTGTGGACACGACGGGCACACGACAATGCTGCTCGGGGCTGCTCGATACCTGGCTGAAACGCGAAATTTCGCAGGGACCGTGCACGTAATTTTTCAACCCGCCGAAGAGGGCGGCGCCGGCGGCGACCTGATGGTCAGGGAAGGCCTGTTTGACCGCTTCGACTGTGAGCGCATTTTTGCGGTTCACAACCGCCCCGATCTCGAAATCGGCAAGTGGGGTACTCGGGCGGGACCTTTCATGGCCTCCGCTGACGGTTTCACCATTGAAGTGACAGGCCGCGGCGGACACGCTGCACGTCCGCACTTGCTTTGCGACCCGATTGCGGTCGCCGCAAACATTGTTCTCGCCGCACAGACCATCGTTGCCCGCAACGTGAGTCCGCTGGAAACGGCTGTCGTGGGCATCAGTGCAATTGAAGGTGGCAATTTGCCTGCCTTCAATGTGGTGCCGGATACGGTGAAGATGACCGGGACGGTGCGCACCTATGATCCCGCGACACGCGACCTGATTGAAGCACGGCTCGCCGAGATGGTGAACGGCATTTGTGATGCTCATCGCGCCAAAGGCACAGTCAAGTACGAGCGTTTGTATCCTGCGGTGATCAACACGGCGGCTGAGGTCGAGTTTGCGCGTCAGGCCGCTGCCGAAGTGTGGGGCGAAGAAAACGCAAATGCCAACTACACGCCATCGATGGGTGGTGAAGATTTCTCGTTCATGCTGCAAAAACGGCCGGGCTGTTATGCCGTAATCGGCCAGGGCCCGGCCAGTCTCGGTAAGGACATCGTTCCGCTGCACAACACACGATACGACTTTTGCGACGCCATTATTCCGAATGGCGTGCGCTACTTCTCACGTCTAGTTGAACGCGGACTGCCGCTCTAGCGGCCCGCCTCACGTTGCGATCACGATTACAGGGACTAAGTGGATACTTTCAAGCGATTTTTTGACAGCGACATCTGGTGGAGCTTCAAGCGATCTCCGGTAACCGTGCTGGCCGCCATTCTGGCCACGATTTGCATACTCGGCGCAGTGCTGTCGCCAGTTCTGGCACCACACAATCCGTATGACCTCGCCGAGATTTCGCTGCTGAATTCCAATTTGCCGCCGGCCTGGAACGCCGCCGGTAACGCCGATTTCAAACTGGGTACCGACCAGCAGGGCCGCGACATCCTGTCCACCATCATGTACGGCAGCCGCATTTCGTTGCTGGTCGCGGTTTCCGCTGTGGCGATGTCGATGGTGGTCGGGGTTGGCCTCGGCCTGCTCGCGGGATATGCCGGTGGCCGCATCGACAGCATCATCATGCGCATTGCTGACGTTCAACTCACGTTCCCGGCGATTCTCGTGGCATTGTTGATCAGCGGCATTGGTCGCCAGTTTGTGCCGCGTGAGATGCAGGATGAATTAGCGCTTTACGTGATCATTCTGTCCATCGGCCTGACTGGCTGGGTGCAATATGCACGCACCGTGCGCGGTTCGACGCTGGTCGAGAAGAGCAAGGAATACGTTCAGGCGGCGCGCGTCATCGGCGTGTCGCAGATCAAGATCATGTTCAAACACGTGTTGCCGAATGTGCTGGGCCCGGTACTGGTCATTGCGACGCTGAACATTGCGCTGGCAATCATTGCCGAGGCAACACTGTCTTATCTGGGCGTCGGCATGCCGCCGACCCAACCATCGCTGGGCACGCTCATCAGCGAGGGACAAAACTATCTGTTCTCGGGGGAATGGTGGATCACGGTGTTTCCGGGCATTGCCCTGATCGTCATGGTCATTTCTGTCAACCTGGTCGGAGACTGGCTGCGCGACGCGCTGAATCCCAAGCTCCGATAAAGGGAGGTTGTTATGAGTCCTCTGCGTTCATGCTTCTTTGTTCTGGCGCTGGCGACAATCGGTGGCTGCGCCCACAACTGGGACAGCGTCATCGACGGCCGTCTCTATACCCGCACCAATCTGCATCGCTACCCAGTCAGTATCGTCTCGGTGGACGGCGAATACAGCACGCTTGAGCCGCGGCGCGTCTCCGCTGGTGATCACCGGCTGGTGGTGGATGCGGCGCCGGTCGCGGGATTTCATTTGCCGGATCGCAAGGAATTCACGTTTCGCACCGAAAAATGCGTGAAATACTGGCTCGCTGCCCAGCGCAGCAGCGCCTTTTCGCACGATTTTGAGCTCGTGATTGATCACGCGGAATCAGTTCCGGGCTGCAATCCAACAAGCGGTGCCCCGGACAAAGCGGTCATTGTCGTGCCCGCAAACATCGAACCACCGCGTGCGATTCCCATGCCAAAACGTCCGTAATGCACTGCAATCTGCACACCCCGTTTGTCCCGTCCCCGTTCGCCTGAGCCAGAGAGCCCATGACCGCACCTGTTCTTGAAGTCAAAAACCTGCGCATCGAGTTTCCGACGCGGCGCGGCGTCCTCACCGCCGTTGACGACGTGTCGTTCACCATCGCGCCGGGCGAGGTATTGGGGGTAGTCGGCGAGTCGGGCGCAGGAAAGTCGTTGACCGGCGCCGCCATTATCGGCCTGCTGGAGCCGCCCGGTCGCATTGCTGGCGGCGAGATTTTGCTCAATGGCAAACGTATCGACAACCTGCCATACGAAGCGCTGCGCAAGATTCGTGGTCGCGAGATCGGGGCCATTTTTCAGGATCCGCTGACGTCCCTGAATCCGCTCTACACGATTGGTCGACAGCTCGTCGAGACCATCCAGACACACCTCGACATGAGCGAAACATCGGCACGCGACCGTGCCGTGAAGCTGCTGGAAGAGGTTGGCATTCCAGCTGCCCGTGAGCGCATTGATCACTATCCGCATCAGTTTTCCGGCGGCATGCGGCAGCGCGTCGTGATTGCGCTGGCGCTCGCGGCCGAGCCCAAAGTCATCATCGCCGATGAGCCAACCACTGCACTTGATGTGTCGATCCAGGCGCAGATCATCACGCTGCTCAAACGGCTTTGCCGCGACCACGGTACCTCGGTCATGCTGGTCACGCACGATATGGGCGTGATCGCGGAGACGGCTGATCGCGTGGCCGTCATGTATGCCGGGCGTGTTGCCGAAATCGGCCCGGTCGCAGACGTCATTCACAAACCGCAACACCCGTACACGATTGGTCTCATGGGTTCCATCCCGCAATTTGAAA
>CAYMSY010000078.1:0-11341 GCA_964393195.1 uncultured Alcaligenaceae bacterium
GTTCAGCGAGCTCATCGGCTCCTGAAAAATCATCGAAATCTTGCTGCCGCGCAGGGCACGTTTCTCCGCGTTGGAGAGGGTCAGGAGGTTCTTGCCCTCGAATTCGATGACGCTCGCCTTGTCGACGGTCGCGTTTTCCTTGGGCAGCAGGCCCAGCACTGCCAGCGATGCGACCGATTTGCCGGAACCCGACTCACCGACCAGCGCAACAGTCTGATTGGGCATGACGTCAAAGGAAATCCCCTTGAGCGCTTCGAACGTGTTTTTTCTGTCAAGACGGAACTTGACGCGCAGATTCTTGATTGAAAGCAGTGGTGTGCTCATCATCGCCTCTTACTTCAATTTCGGATCAAGCGCATCGCGCAGGGCGTCAGTAAACAGGCTGAAGCCCGTCACCAGTACCGCCATGAAAGCCGTGGCAGCCGCCAGTTGCCACCAGTACCCCAGAATCAGTTCATTCTGTGACTCGTTAAGCATGGAGCCCCAGCTCACCGTGTCCACCGGCACGCCAAAACCAAGGAACGACAGGATCACTTCGCTCTTGATGAACAGCACAACGTGCAGCGAGAGCTGCACCAGCACCACGTGCGAAATGTTCGGGAAGATGTGTACAAACATGCGCCGCATGTTGGACGCGCCGATCGCGTTGGCGGCGCGCACATAGTCGCGCGCCTTGTGTTTGAGGTATTCCGCGCGCACCAGTCGGAAGATGCTGGTCCAACCGGTGAGTCCGAGAATCAGCACCACCGTCACGATGCCCTTCTGCTTGAGCACGGCCGCAATCGCCAGCACCAGCAGGATGTACGGGATTGAGCTGAAAATCGAATAGAACCAGTTCAGCGCATCGTCCGTCTTGCCGCCGTAGTAACCAGCAAATGCGCCAAGAATCGTTCCCAGCAAGGTGGCCACGATCGCGGCAGAAAACCCCACAAGAATCGACGTTTCGGAGCCCTGGACCACTTTTTTCAGTACGTCGCGGCCCCATTTGTCAGCACCGAACGGCAGGTGTTCGACCCGCTTTTCGTCGACCGCAGCGGCCGCTCCATCGCCCGTACGGCCAAGCTGCTTGCGCAACTCAGCCATGACGTCAGCCAGCGGATCGACAACCTTGATCCCGGAGTCAACGGTCCCGGTGGATTGACCGAGTTGTCCCTTGAGTTCGGTGATGACCTCGCGAAGCGGATCGCGGTCATTGACGAAATCCGGCTTGGCCGCAGCGCCGTCCAGCGCCGGACCGGCATCGGTCGTCTTGCCCGCCTTCAGATCGGCGGCGGGTGCGTGGCTGTCCTTGAACCACGTGGGGGGGGCGTAATTGATCGCCACCTCGCGGTTCCAGTCCTTGGCGACCAGGCCAAAGAACGACGCCAGCGACAGCAGGAGAAACAGAATCACCACGATCATCGAAACGATCGCAATGCGGTCCGACATCAGTCGCTTCCACGCCAGCGACCACAGGCCCGGCGAGCGCTCGATACCCATCGGCACCCCGGTGGAAGTCATTGCAGCAGTTGTCATCTATGCCTCCGGCTTACTTGAGTTCGACACGCGGATCGACTGCCTTATAGAGCAAGTCCGCTGCGAGGTTGGCCAGCATCGTGGCAAGTGCGACATACACCGTGATCGCCTTGATCACCGGGAAATCCGAACGTTCCACCGCGAGAATCACCTCACGGCCAATGCCCGGCACCGAGAAAAACCGCTCGATCAGGAACAGGCCGACCAGCAGGCCGGGCAGCTGGATCATCAGGTTGGTGATGATCGGAATCGATGCGTTGCGCAACACATGCACAAACATCACCCGGTTTTCCGACAGGCCTTTGGCGCGAGCTGTACGCACATAGTCCTGATTGACTTCATCGAGCAGAAACGTGCGGTAAAGGCGAATATTCGGCGCCAGCGACACCACCAACGCAATCAGTATCGGCAGCGCGGCGAACTTGAACAGATTTTCGAAGAATCCATTGCCCCAGCCCTGCACCGGGAACCAGCCAAACTTGTAGGCCAGCACATACTGGAACACGATGATGTAGACCAGAATCGAAACCGACTGCGCAACGGTACAAGTCACCATCGCCGCACGATCGGTGAACGACCCGCGAACGTAAGCCACCGCCAGCGCAATGCCCACGGCAATGATGGTTTCGAGGATCAGCAGCGGAATGCCAATCATCAACGATGCCGGAAGGCGCGTGGCAAAGATGCGTGACACCACTTCATTGGTGCTCCAGCTCGAGCCAAAGTCAAATGTAATGACCTGCTTCATGAAGATCAGAAGCTGCATCCAGTAAGGCTCATCGATGCCCAGCTGTTTGCGGATGTTGGCGATTTGTTCCGGGTTGGATATCTTGCCGGCCAGCAGATAAGCAGGGTCCCCCCCCACCACATTGAACAGGAAGAAGATGAGGAGAATCACGCCTGCCATCGTCGGAACGATCTGCCACAGGCGGCGAACGATATACGCGGTCATCGCTTATTTCCCCTTGCCGCTGCCGGCCATGTTGACGTCGTAGTACAGCCAGTCAGCAAGCAACACCGGATGCTTCTTGTACCCGACCACCCACGGGTAGATCATCTGGTTGCGATAGCGCGTGACGCCAAGAGTCCACGGTGTGTCGGCCTCAAACTGCTTCTGCATTTCAAGGTAAATCTTGTCCCGCTCCGGTCCGTCCGGCAACAACGCCGATTGCTCATAGAGCTTGTCATATGCCTCGCTCTTGTAGCAGCCGTTGTTCGATTCACCGATGTTCTTGCTGTACAGGAGCTGCACAAAGTTGTCGCCATCGGGATAGTCGGCGATCCAGGCCGCCCCGCGAATGGCAATCTGGCAGCGCTTTTCACGCTTGATCGAATCTGCGAACTTTTCTTTCTCGGCTTCGTAGCGAATGCCGATCGTGTCCATGTTCTTCTTGTACAGTTCGTCAAATTCGCGTTCGATCGCGACGGGTGTTGACGTGTACTTAAATACAAACGGCTTGCCATCGGGCGTATTGCGATATCCGTCCGCGCCTTTTTTGTAGCCGAACTTGTCGAGCAATGCGTTAGCCAGCGCCGGGTTGTAGCTGATGCTGGAGGCAAAGTCCGGCTTGTTGCCGGCCACGCCCGGCGGCACCAGAAACTCGGCGCGAACGGCGTTGCCCTTGCGGATGATCTCGATTTCCTCGTCGCGGTTGATCGCCATGGCTACGGCCCGACGCAGCGCAATTTTGTGCTTCTCGCCGCCGCCCCAGACCGGGTCATTCCACTGGAAGTAGGTATAGGTGTACTCCGGATCAAGCAGACGCTGCACACGCACGCCCTGTTCGGCAAGATCCGGGGCGACCTTTCCGCCTGGCAGGGCCTGTTTGATGAAGGACTGCGGCATGTTCAGTACGTCAAGCTGCTTGTTCTTGAATGCCAGCCAGCGTGACTGCTCTTCTTCAATCGGGTAGATCTCGACGCGATCAATGATGGCAATGGGCTTGCCCTTCATGGCCTTGACGATCACTTCGTCATACGGATTCTTGCCCGAGGGCTTGAAATCCCAGGTTCCGCCGCGCCAGTTCGGGTTCTTCTCGAGCACCATGCGTTGCCCGCGACCCCACTCCTTGGGGTAGTAGGCGCCGGAACCCACGGGATGACTTTGCACGTCGTTGGGATATTTTTCGACGACCTCGCGGGCGACGATGGCGTTGCCGTTGTGGGCGAGGACATAGCCGAAGTTGTAATCCGGTTTCGTTAACCGGATTTTCAGGGTGTAGGGATCCACGATTTCCAGCCCGGCAACCGGCGCGTCCCAGTCGAGCTTTCCGGCTTTCTTGCCGGCGTCGTACCACTCGTTGAGCCCGACAATCTTGTCTGTCACAAGGAAGCGCCAGACCGGCTTGATCGAGTCGTCAAAATGGCGCTTGAAGGTGTAGGCGATGTCGGTCGCGGTCAGCTCGCGTTTTTTGCCGCCAAATACCTCATGCGGCGCGAAATAGACACCCTTCTTCAGCTTGAGTGTGTAGAGCTTGCCGCCATCCTCGACAGTCGGCATCTCGGTGGTAATTTTTGGGACAAGCTTGGCAGGCTCTGCCAGATAGTCATAGGTCAGTACGGTGTCGAAGATACCGTCGACCACGATCGCAGAATACAAATCATGGACCGTGTGCGGGTCGAACCCTGATTCCGCAACGGGAAACGCCAGACGCACGACCTTGTTGCCGTCGGTACTCTTGACCGGCGAGGCCGCAGAATTGACCGCTGCACCACCATCCGGTGACGTCCCGCCGCATCCCCCCAGGCTGCCCAGTCCTGCAAGACCGATCAGGCCCGCAGCGAACACCCGCCTCAGTTGCCAAATGAGAGGCAAAGTTGCCATATTTTTCTCCGGTCTTGTGAACCGCGATAAACGTAAAGCGGCGATTGTACGGGGCACGCAGCGCAGTCGCCCACTTGCCAGCCACAAAGTCGTGACAACGGTGCGACAGGCCGTTTGAAACCGGCCACGCCTGTGTTGTGTTCGCGACTTCCCGGCGTCAGGGCCAGCGCGGCGTCAGGCGTGTCAGCTGGGGCGAGAGACCGATCAGGGCCATGCCCAGAAGCGTCACCGCGTCCGGTACCGCGTCGAACACCAGCCAGCCAATGGCGACCGACAGCATCAGCTGCATGTACATCCACGGCGCGATGACCGGCGCCGGCGCCAGCGTGTAGGCGCGAATCAGCAACAGATGCCCGAAGGCGCCCAGTACCCCTGTCAGCAGGAACACGATCCAGGTGAGCGGTTCCAGCCTGCCCATCCAGCCGGCCTGCCACCAGAACGGCATCGACACCGTCATCAGCAGTGCCCCGACCAGCCCCGCGTAAAGCAGCTGCGTGCTGGCCCGCTCGGACCGGGTCACGGATGACGAGGCCGAACGCGTCAACGTCTGGTAGCCTGCATTGCAGCAGGCGGCGGCAATCACCAGTCCGACACCGATCAACGGCAGGTCGCTGCCTGGCCGCACCACAATCAGGACTCCGGCAAAGCCCAGCACTACGGCGATCATGGCCCATCGGGTTGGGCGCTCCTTGAGAAACCAGGCCGACAGCCCGGTGGTAATGATCGGCGTCAGAAAGAACAGCGCCGTCCCCTCCGCCAGCGGAATGAACTTGAGCGCCGCGAAGTAAAGCAGCGTCACCACCACCATCAACGAGCCGCGTGCCCATTGCACGCTGGGGCGCGTCGCCCGAAGCAACTGCCAGCGGTCGCGCGGGAAAAAGATGATCAGCACCACCATCAAATGCCCGAAGTAGCGCGACCAGGTGGTCGCAGCGACCGGCACATCCTTACCGCCAAGATACTTTCCGCTGGCATCAAGGCAGATCAGCAGCGCGAGCGCGCACATCATGAGCACAATGGCGCGGCGGTGGTCTTTGCGGTGGGGCATTGCTGGCATTTTGCCGTGTATGACGCCGGAAACGGCGGCACTGCTTCGGTCGGGCAAGACAACCGTACGAATTTGCATGACAAAATGTGCCGATGATCACACCCGTCATTCTCTGCGGCGGCAGCGGTACCCGCCTGTGGCCACTCTCACGCTCGCACATGCCAAAGCAGTTGCTTGCAGTGCATGAAGAGTCCACCATGTTGCAGGCCACCGCGCGCCGCCTGTCGGATTTCTCGGCCCGGTCAAGTGCGCCCATCGTCGTCTGCAATGATGCCCATCGCTTTGTGACGCGGCGGCAGCTGCTGGAAATCGGCGAGGCGCATGCGCAACTGATCGCCGAACCGACGGGCCGCAACACGGCGCCGGCGTTGACGCTTGCCGCGCTGCGCAGCCTCACGGTGCAACCCGGCGTCGACCCCGTGCTGCTGGTCATGCCGGCTGATCACGTCATCAGCGACGTCGGCGCATTTCAGCGCGTGGTCGCCGTCGCCTTGCGAGCGACCACTGCGAACACCGCGCAGGGCGACGCCATTGTCACCTTCGGCATCGTGCCCACGGAGCCAGCGACCGGCTACGGCTATCTGCGGATTGGCGGCACCAGCCGGTTCGATCCCGACGCCTTTGTACTGGACCGCTTCGTCGAAAAGCCGCCGCTTGCAAAAGCGCGCGAATATGTCGCCAGCGGCGAATATTTGTGGAACAGCGGGCTCTTCGTGATGCGGGCCAGCGTATGGCTCAGGGCCGTGGCCGCGCTGGAACCAGCAATGCTCGCTGCGTGCGAGACTGCCATCGCGCAGGCGAAGTCGTCCGGCGATGACCTGTTGCCGGACCCGGCAGCTTTTGCCGCCAGCCCATCGAATTCCATCGACTACGCCGTCATGGAAAAGCTCACCGCGAATCCGGCGCTCAATATTCACGGCGTCGTGGTGCCGCTGGACGCTGGCTGGAGCGATATTGGCGCGTGGGACAGCGCCTGGGCGATTGCCGCCAAGGACGATCGCGGCAACGCAGCCATCGGTGAAGCAATTTTTGAGAACTCGAACAACACCTACGTGCGCACGACCGGACCGAACGCACCCGTGGTGGCCTGCGTCGGCATTGATGACGCGGTGATCGTGCATACGCCGGATGCAATCCTGGTGGCGAGCAAGGATCACGCACGGGACGTCAAGGCCATCGCCGCTACGCTCAGCGCGCGCAGCGATAGTCGCGCCGAGCTGCATCGCAAGGTATTCCGTCCCTGGGGCTGGTACGACTCGCTCGGTTCGGGACCGAATACCGATGCGGGAGCAGGCTTTCAGGTCAAGCAGATCGCCGTCTATCCGGGACAATCCTTAAGCCTGCAGATGCATCACAAGCGTGCCGAGCATTGGGTCGTGGTCAAGGGCACGGCGACCATCACCGTGGGCGAGCGGGTGCAGGATTACGAGCCGAATCAGCACGTGTTCATCCCGCTGGGCGATGTACACCGTCTCGAAAATCGTACCGATTCGCTGGTCGAGATCATCGAGGTGCAGCTTGGCACCTACCTCGGCGAAGACGACATCGTGCGCTTTGAGGACAAGTACCAGCGCAGCTGAGGCAGCACGGCGCAGCCATTGAAATTTCCGTCGCCGACGCAACCCTACAATGCAGTCAAACTGCAATTTTTTGTCTGCCCATGAACGCCAATCCCCACGTCTTTGACGTTACCGTCGAGAACTTTGAAACCGAGGTCATTGCGGCGTCCGACAACACGCCCATCGTGATCGATTTCTGGGCGCCGTGGTGCGGGCCATGCAAGACATTGACGCCGATTCTGGAAAAACTGGCGCTGGAGTACGGCGGCCGCTTCCGCCTCGCCAAGGTCAATTCCGACGAGCAGCAGGAAATCGCCAGCATGTTCGGCATTCGCTCGATCCCGACCGTCATTGCGCTGAAAGAGCAAAAACCGGTGACCGCGTTTCAAGGCGCACAGCCGGAGAGCGCCGTGCGGCAGTTTCTCGACAAGGTCGTCCCCTCGGTCAGCGACGAAAAACTCGGCAAGGCCAAGGCGAAACTCGACGCCGGCGACATTCAGGGCGCGGTAGACGAGCTGCGCGTCGCGCTGGCGCTTAATCCGCAGCTCGATTCGGCGCGCGTGATGCTCGCCGACATCGCGATGCGCGACAACCGCATTGAAGAAGCGAAGACCTATCTCGAAGCCTGCAAGCCAATCACGCGCATGGAGGAAGAGTTCCAGCGCGTTGCCACCAAAATCGTCGCCGCCGAGGAAGCCGGCAATTCACCGGAGGCCGCTGCACTCAAGGCGCGCATCGCCAAAGACACAAACGATCACGATGCCCGTTTTCATCTGGCGGCGGTCTTCGCCGCGCAAAGCCAGTACGAGCCCGCGTTTCAGACACTTCTGGAATCGGTGCAGCTGGACCGCACGTGGAACGAACAGGCCGCGAAGAAGCGCATGGTCGAATACTTCACGCTCGCCAAGGAACAGCCGGAACTCGTGCGGCGCTACCGCCAGGCGCTGGCCGCAACGTTAAATTGAGTGAAATTGCGCCAGTGCGGCGCAATTTTTTTGCATCAGCTTTTCCCTGATTTCCTTATTTCATGCGGCATGGACGCCATTTCGGTTATAAGTCGACAATTGCCATTATTGCGCTCTATGCCCTTTGCAGCGGCGCTTTGACAAAAAAGCTGAAAGCGATCTGAACAGCGTCACCGTTCCAATGCACAATAGCGCCGAGAGAGGTTCCATTCGTGCCAGCTACCCCACCGACCATCCTTGTACAACGTGCCGCCGCCGGCGATTCGGACGCCATGCGCGCACTGTTTTCGAGTCTCTATCCTGACATCAAGCGCCTCGCGCGCGGCCGCCTCGCACAAGCCGGCGGCGTGACCGGTCTCAACGCCACCGCGCTGGTGCATGAGGGCTTCATGCGCATGGCCGAACGCGAAGGCCTGCAGGGCCAGACGCGGCTGCAATTCTTCGCCTACATCGGCAAGGTGCTGCGCTCCATCGTGATCGACTTCGTGCGCGAGCGCGATGCCGAAAAACGCGGTGGCGGCATGACGCTGCTCACCATGTCGCATGCCGACGGCACACTGGCGCCGTGGATGGACGTCACCGACATGCTGGCGCTGGATCAGGCGTTGGACCAGTTGCAAAAACTCGATGTGCGCCTGTATCAGGTCATTGAGCTGCATGTGTTTTCGGGACTGTCGCTACAGGAAGTCGCCGATGAGTTGGGCGTGACGCTGCGCACCATCAATCGCGATTTGCTCAAGGCTCGCGCCCTGCTGTCGCGCGAACTGGGTACCGAGGGCGCGCCGCCCGTCTAGCGGCGTTCCGGTCGCCGCCCCTGCTCCCGCCCGCATGACTGAGCCCATCAAACTCGCCGAGTTGCCACCGCAGCTCTGGCAACGCGTCTCTGACCTGTTTGACGAAGTGCTTGACCTCGACGAGGCCGATCGCATCCAGTTCATCCGCACGATCTGGGCCAGCGAGCCGCAAGTCGCGAGTGAACTGATGGCGCTGCTGGTGGCCGCTGCTCAAGTTAACAAAACGAAATCGCTGGCGCAGGCGCCCTTCGACGCGGCACTCGGCGAGGCGCTGTCCGAGCCGGTGCAGGGTTATCGCGCCGGGCGCAAGTTCGGCGCCTGGACAATCGAAGAACAGCTCGGTCAGGGCGGCATGGGCGAAGTGTGGCGCGCGAAGCGCAGCGACGGCCTGTACAAGGCAGCCACCGCGATCAAGCTGCTGCGCACCGATCTGCCGAGCGACAAGCTGAACGCCCGCTTTGGCCGCGAACGCCTGGTGCTCGCGCGGCTCAATCACCCGAACATCGCGCGCCTGCTCGACGCCGGCGTCGAGGACGGACAGGCCTTCATCGTGCTTGAGCTGGTCAACGGCGTGCCGCTGCTCGACTATGTGAGCGCGCATGCCAAATCGCTCAACGAACGGCTGCGCCTGGTGCGTGACATCGCAACCGCGGTCGAACACGCGCACAATCAGCTGGTATTGCACCGCGATCTGAAACCGTCGAACGTGCTGGTCACCGCCGATGGTCAGGTGAAGCTGCTCGATTTCGGCATCGCCGGTGTGCTCGACAACGATCCCGGCGAACCGATGACCAAGCTTACGCAGCTCACCGGTCGCGGCTTGACGCTCGAATACGCCTCGCCTGAACAAATCACCGGCGATCCGACGCTGCCCGCGAGTGACGTCTATTCGCTCGGCGTGCTGCTGTTTCACCTGTGCACCGGCAATCGCCCGTTCGCCGCGAGCAGCACTCGCGCCGCGCTCGAATACGCAGTCGTCAACAGCGATCCGCCGCTGGCTTCGGCAAATATTGCCAAACCCGCGTCGGCGGCAGGCGGCCGCGCCATCGTCGACCAGATCGCCCCACCCGCCGATGCGTCACGCCTGCGCGGCGATCTTGACGCCATCATCATGCGGGCGATGCAGCAGTTTCCCGAGAAACGCTACCCGACAGCCGCCGCGCTTGCCGCCGACCTCGACGCCTGGATGTCGCAGCGCCCGACGTCAATCCACGCCGGGGACCGCACGTACGCGACTCGGCTGTGGTTCAAGCGGCACTGGCGCTTCGCCACCATCATTTCAATCGCGCTGGTGACGGTCATTGCCGCGCTGGGCGTCAGTCTGTGGCAGCGCAACGACGCCTTGACCGAGGCTGCACGCGCCAACCAGGTCGCCGACGCCCTGGGTGAAATCCTGCGCAAGCACCGCAGTGTTGCGAGCGGCGACTCGGCACCTTTGCTTGATCAGGCCGAGCGCGAGACAGAAGCACGACTTAATAGCGACCCGAACATCCGCGAGCTGCTGCGCAAACGCCTCGGTCAGCGCCCGGCACCAACCACCGAGGCCGCGCCCAAGCCCTGAACCAGGCGCGCCCCTGCAAGGGCACAGGCGCACCTGATCGGGCGTGATCTAGCGGCTGCGCCGGGCGTCGAAACTCAGCGCGCCCGCGCCCCATGCTGCGAGCGTGAGCAGGCCACCGGTCACCGCAATATTCTTCATGAACATGAGTTGCTGCATCATTTGCTGGTCGGCGGGAAGCGTCCAGTAGTTATGAAAAATGACGCTTGCCACCAGCGTAAAACCGGCAAGGATCAGCGCCGCCCAGCGGGTGCCGTAACCAACGATCAGCGCAAGACTGCCCGCGATTTCAACCACAATGGTGAGCGCCGTCAGCACGTCGGGCATCGGCAACCCTTTTGACGCGATGTATCCCGAGGTTCCGGCAAAGCCGCCAACCTTGCCGATGCCTGCAAGCAGGAACATGAGCGCCAGCAATATGCGGCCAATGAGACTGAGCGGGTTTTGTAGTGAGTTCAACATAAATTCTCCGTGATGATTTGAACGATTAGTAGGCTACCGTAATGCGTGATTGTGGATGTGCATTTTTTTCAAGTTCGTCGACGATGGCGACGGCGTAGTCGATCCAGCTGATGGTGCTCACGCCGTTGCTGTCGGCCAGCAGTTGATCACCACCGACGCGATATTTGCCGCTGCGTCCGCCGACACCAATCATGGCAGGCGGGCTCACATAGGTCCAGTTCACCGCTGTCTTGCTGTCGCGCAGCACTTTCAGTGCGGCGCCCTGGCCAAGCGCTTCGTCCTTGTAGGCGGCGGGGAATTGCGGGGTATCGACGAGACGCACACCGGGTGCAACTTCGAGGCTGCCAGCACCGCCGACCCACAACAGACGCGAGACGTTCGCCGCAGGCAGCGCCGTGAGCAGATTGTTCGCGACTTTCGCCACCGTGTCGTGACCGCTCTTGCGGCCGCTGATGGCAACGACAACCGCGTCGTGGCCCTTGATGACGTCCTTGAGCGTTGCCGTGTCGAGCGCATCGGCTGTCACTACGTTCGCCTTGCCGACTGGATGAAAGAAGCCGGTCTGGCGCGCCGCAGCGGTCACGCTGTGCCCGCGCGAAAGCGCTTCCTGAAGGAT
>CAYMSY010000079.1:0-11056 GCA_964393195.1 uncultured Alcaligenaceae bacterium
GGGGTCGGTCTGCCTACAGGGCGTTCCATCATCCTGTTCGGCGTGGTCAATCTGCACAACGGCGACATTGCGTGGCTTCACTACGATCAGAGTGGCGTACGTGATCTCAAGAACGCCGAGTCGGCGAAAGTGATGACCGAAGCGGTATTCAAGACCCTGCCCGAGGGCGGCAAGCCGGTCAAGGCAAAGTAGAAAGCAAGGCTCCGTTATGCGGCGGGAATACGCCTTGCGACTTGGCGCGTGCGCGGGACTTTTGCAGTCTTCGCTGCGCACCATCGCGCTGACGCTTGCATGTACCTGCGTGGGCGTGTTGTCGGGCGCGGCGCATGCGATCGAACCTTTCTCGAAAACACCGACGGTCGCGGATCTGGCGCCGGAAGAGGATCGACTTTGGGGCGAGTCGCGCGAAGCAAGCACCGTCCTTCGACGTCGTGGCCTGCTGTTCAATCAGGAGGCCTACACAGCGCGGCTGAATGCCATCATGCGGGCGCTGTATCCGGAGTTTGGCGACAGCATCACCGTTCGTGTCCTGCGCGAAATTGCACCAAACGCAATGGCATTTCCGAATGGCGATGTCTACTTCAGCCTCGGTCTGCTCGGGCGCCTCGAAAACGAGGCGCAGATCGCGATGGTGCTCGCACACGAAGGAGCGCATTTTGTGTACCGCCATGGTTTTCAAGGCCGCAATACGCGCCTGGCGACGGGGACCTTGGTGCAGATCGTTGGCTTTGCCGGGGGAGCGGTCGGCACGCTGGGTGCCCTGGGCGGCGCTCTCGGGGGGCAGATTGCGCTGATCGGCGGTGTTGCCGGCCATAGCCGCGATATGGAGCGTGAGGCGGATCGCGTAGGGCTTGAGCGCATATTGAAACTCGGCTACGGCAAAGTTGATGCGCAGCGGGCGTTCGAGGTGCTGCGCGACTATGCCAAGACGGATGAGAACGCGAACGGCGGGTACTTCTTCGCCTCGCATCCCAGACTTGAAGAACGTATTGAGAGCATCAGTGCGCTGACGGGGGTTAATGTGACGGCGGCGCCGGCTGATCCGGCGTTCGCTGCAATGCACCATGCGCTGCAACTGCAATGGCTGCCGCAGGAGCTTGGGGCCGGGCGGTACAAGGCATTGGTGGTGGCGCTGGAGGACGATGCACGTCGCTCGCGCATGCCGCCGCAAGCCGATTACTACCTTAGCGAGGCCTATCGTCTGCGCGGCGATACCGGCGATGTCGAGCGGGCCGCAGACTGGCTGTCGCGTGCCTACAAGCGGACGCCAGACTACCCGCCGCTGCTGCGCTCGGCCGGCCTGGCAGCGATGAAGGCCGGGCAGCGCAGCGATGCGAAAACTTTTTTCACGATGTACCTGGCGCGCCTGCCTGACGCGACGGACCGTGGGTTCATCGAAAGTTACCTGAAACAGATTGCAGAAGAGGAAACCAACAAATGAGTATTCGCTCAATTATTCTGGCGCTAGCAGTGCTCGCGCTGTCCGGTTGCGCGGTATGGACGCGGCTTGACGCCGGCCCGCTGACGCACGCCGGCGTGACCATCGTGGCGCCCACTGACTGGGTCCATCTGAGTGCCAGGAAAGAGGGCATTTTGATCACCCGCGACGGCGCGATGATCCAGAGTATTCAGGCGGATTTCCTCGAGGGCGACAAGATTTTCCCGAAGACAAAACAAGTATTCGCGAAAGGCATCCCGCCGCAGGATTTGGCGCAACGTGTCGTGGGCGAAATGCGGCAAATGCCCGGAATGTCGGGGCTGGAGGTCAAGCAGGTTGATCCGGCCACGGTTGCCGGTCGCGCCGGTTTTCGGGCGCTGACCGAGTGGAAAAACGAGCGCGGCGCAACCTATCAGCGAGTGATCGCAGGCGCCGAGGTTGACGGCGGTCTGCTTGTTGTTCAGTATCAGGCGCTCAAGCGGTACTTTTTCACCCGCGATCTCGGCGAGTTCGAACGCATCCTGCAATCGGCGAAGCGCAGCTAGATCGCACGCTGGCGCGATCGGGCGGGTCTGCCCTCAGGCGCCGGGGCCTGCCTTGTCCAAGGCCTCTATGCGTGCCCGCCATGCATCCGGAATCGCCAGCGACTTCTTTGCGTGGCTGTCGGCGTAGACATAAATCAGCTCGCCGTCGATCAAATGCTCATCGCCCCGAAAGATGGCGATAGCGATGGTCATGCTGCTGCGGCCGAGCTTTGCGCAGCGCACGCCGATGTCGAGCTCGTCATCGAAACCGGCCGAGCCGTGATACTCGATCTGCGCCTTGCGTACGAAGAGTTCCTGTCCCGCTGCCTGCTGGCCGAGCGGGTCGCGCAGCCCGGTCGCGCGCCAGTATTCGGTGAAGGCAACGTCGAAATAAAGCAGGTAATTGCCGTTGAACACAACGCGCTGCAGGTCCACCTCCGCCCAGCGCACGCGCAGTTTGTGGAAAAAGTTGAAGTCGGATTTTTGCGTCATGCGGCAATGCTAATGCGCAACGCGGGTGCGGGTTCGCGGTCACGCTGCCGACGCCGGATCCCGGTTTTTCGACTTACAGCTTTTCTCTGGAAGTACCTTGGCAAAGAGCTTAAGCCGCGAAAACTTTTAAAGTCGACTTGCGCCGGTTATGGCTTCCAAGCCCTAATAAAACGTCATTTGAAGAAAAAGCTGAGTGCCATCCAGACGCTTGATGGTCAACGCATGACTCACTTCGCGGCAGGCAGTCCGACGGACGCTTTTGCGTCAAAAGCATCCGCCAAGCCGGGCGAAAATCCGGCCCGGCGTACGTTCGGATGGTTCGGGCTTAGCGCGGCATCCGGGCGCGACTCGCCCTGCGTCCCGTGGCGAATGCGCTGAACGCAAAGGCAGCCAGCAGCATCGACAGCAGGATGAGCGTCCATTGCGACAGCGTCGGAACGATGCTCGCGGCCGTGCCGACCGTGGAGGCGCTGCTCGAGGCCAGATTGTTGACGTTGCCCGAGTAGCTCGCGCTGTAGATGTGCGGTCCGGCCGACGGGATGCCGGCGGCGCAGGTCGCGGTCGCCACATTGCCGACGGTCGTGACTGCGACGGCGTTGCAGACAATGTTGGCGCCGTCGTAGAACGTGACCGTGCCGCCCGGCGCGATGCCGGTGACTGTTGCCGTCAGCGTGACCGACTGGCCCGGCTGCGGATTGGACGGACTGACCGACAGCGTGGTCGTGGTCGGCGACGCATTGACCACCTGAGTCGTAACAACCGAGGTGCTGGCGAGGTTGTTGGCATCGCCGGCGTATTCGGCCGTAATGCTGTGCGAGCCGGTCGTCAGTGCGCTGGTTGTGCAGCTTGCGGCCGCGGCAGCGAGCGGGACGGCGCAGAGCGTTGCCGCACCGTCCTTGAAGGTGACCGTGCCGGTGGGAGCGGCGCCGGTGACCGTGGAGTTGAAGGTGACCGTCTGGCCGAAAGTCGATGGGTTCAGCGTTGAGCTCAACGAGGTCGTGGTCGCCGCTTGCGACAGCGTGGTGATCGTCACGGTCCAGGCGCGGATACTGCCGGTATCTCCCGAAAAGAAATCCTGGGCCAGCAGCGTCCACGTGCCGTTCGCCGCTTCGCCGTTGAACCCCGCCAGCGGCGCGTTCGGTTTCCAGCTTCCGGTGAAGGGAGCCTGTGCAGTGACCGCCGTCTGGATGTTGGCGCCGGCGCTGGCGTCATCAAGGACGACCTGACAGAAATTGTTGCCTGAACCGTCGGTATTGTTGATGACCAGCACGCGCGTGCCCGTTGGTGAACGCAACGTAATTTTGAGATCGTTGACAAAGGTGTGATCGATGCCGACGGTCGTCGAGCCAATCGTCGTGCTGCAGGCGGTGCCGTCAATGCTCATCGTCACGTTGGTGATCGTGCCGGTCATGCCGGACACGTTGAGACTGGCGCCGACTTCCGCGCCCGGCAGCGTGCCGCTCAGATCAGCAGCGTCGGGGATCGCCACCGGCGCACCGGAATACGAAAACGGCGTTGGTCCGGCCGCATGGGTCAGGCCCATGCCGATGAATGCGGCGGCGGTCAGCGCCGCGCGCATGGACGTTGCCATTGTGTTGCCAAAGCGGGACCAGCCGCGATGCGCGACGGTTGTTGAGTTTGCAATCATGGGTACCCTCTCGATGCTCGAATTCGTTGGTATGTCGTGCATTCCTGCGGCGGCGCCGGAACGTCCAGGCCATCTTTCAAGTCGTGGACCTTGTCGGTGGTTCTGATCAATATTTTAGGACGTTCCGCCGCCCGTGTCTCAGACAATTCCGGCAAATTCCAGCAAATTGTGCCAGAAGCCAGGCGGGGTATTTCAGCCTATGACTTTTCGTTGAAAACGCCATTTATAAGGGCTCAGCGGCGAAATATGACAAAAATCGACTTTGCTGATTTTGTCTGGTTATGCCGCAAAAAATAAGGATTTCAAGACAAAGCTGTCGCGTACCCAGACCGGATTCGCGCGCATCAAAACGAGACAAAAGGACGGGAAAAGGGTAAATTTCGGGCATTGCAAAAAGGTCAACAAAATTGACCTAAATAACCAATTTCGCGCCGCGCGGCCAACCCGCAAAACGCCCCAAAATTCAAGGAGTGCCCATGTCCCAAAGCCCGCTTCCAACGACGTCATTGCCGGAGGCCGTACAGCGGGCCATTGCGGACGTCGCGCTTGATGACCGCTTCACGTTGCCGTCCGGGCGCGTTTACATGAACGGCTCGCATGCGCTGTTGCGCCTGATGATGCTGCAGCGGCAGATCGATGAGCGGGCGGGCTTGAATACGGGCGGCTTCATCTCCGGCTATCGCGGATCCCCGCTCGGCGCCATTGACCAGAACGCGTGGAAGGCGAAAAAACATCTCGCCAAATCGCACATCACGTTCGTTCCAGGAGTAAACGAAGAACTCGCCGCGACCGCCGTGTGGGGCACGCAGCAACTGAATCTTTATCCGCAGGCCAAGTACGATGGTGTGTTCGCCATGTGGTACGGCAAGGGGCCGGGCGTGGATCGCTGCGGCGATGTGTTCAAGCACGCGAACCATGCGGGCACCAGCAAGCACGGTGGCGTGCTGCTCATAGCAGGCGATGACCACGGCGCGAAGTCGTCGACGCTGCCGCATCAATCCGATCACGAATTCATCAGCGCGGTGGTACCTGTGCTGTATCCGGCCGGTGTGCAGGAATACCTCGATCTCGGCGTGCATGGCTATGCAATGAGCCGCTATTCCGGCTGCTATGTCGGCATGAAGGCAGTGACTGATACAGTGGAATCGACTGCGAGTGTTGTCGTCGATCCTGATCGCATCAAGCCGATCATTCCGGATGACTTCCCGCTGCCTGAAGGCGGCGTGAACATCCGCTGGCCGCACACGCCGCTTGAGCAGGAAAAGCTCATGCACGACTACAAAATTTACATGGCGATTCACTACGCGCGCGTGAACAAACTGAATCACATCGTGATCGACTCGCCGGGTCCGCGTCTGGGCATCATGGCTGCGGGCAAAGCGTACCTCGACGTGCGTCAGGCGCTCGAAGATTTGGGCATTGACGACGAACTTGCCAAGGCAATTGGTCTGCGCGTCTACAAGGTCGGCATGGTGTGGCCGCTGGAGCCGGAAGGCGTGCATGAATTCGCATCCGGACTGGAAGAAATTCTGGTCGTGGAGGAGAAGCGCCAGGTCCTCGAATACCAGCTGAAAGAGCAGCTCTACAACTGGAAGGAAGACGTGCGTCCGCAGGTCGTCGGCAAGTTCGACGCCAAGGGTGAATGGGTGCGTCCGCACGGCGACTGGCTGCTGCCTGCTCCCTCGGAGTTAACGCCTGCGATGATCGCGCGCGTGATCGCGGGCCGCATCGCCAAGTTCTATGTGAGCGACAAAGTCAAGCAGCGCGTCGAATGGATCAACGAGAAAGAGCGTGTGCTCGCGAAGAAGGTGATCGACATCGCCCGCGCGCCGTACTTCTGCTCCGGCTGTCCGCACAACACAAGCACCAAAGTGCCTGAAGGTTCGCGTGCGGTGGCGGGTATCGGCTGTCACTACATGGCCGTGTGGATGGATCGTGCGAGTACCTTCACGCAGATGGGCGGCGAAGGTGTGCCGTGGATCGGGCAGGCGCCGTTCACTGACGAGAAGCACATTTTCGCGAACCTCGGCGACGGCACGTACTACCACTCCGGCCTGCTCGCGGTGCGCGCGAGTGTCGCCGCCAAGGTAAACATCACTTACAAAATTTTGTACAACGACGCGGTCGCGATGACGGGCGGGCAACCGCATGACGGCCCGCTGTCGCCACTCACGATCATCAATCAGGTGCTCGCCGAAGGCGTCAGCAAGATTTGCGTGATCACCGACGAACCGGAGAAGTACGAAGGCGTTGCGTTGCCCGCGAACTGCCCCGTGTATCACCGCGAACGCCTCGATGAAATTCAGCGCGAATTCCGCGAAGCGCCGGGCTGCACGGTCATCGTCTATGACCAGACTTGCGCCGCAGAAAAACGCCGTCGCCGCAAGATCGGCAAATTTCCCGATCCGGCGAAACGGGTTGTTATCAATGAGGCGGTGTGTGAAGGTTGCGGCGATTGCGGTGTCAAATCGAACTGCGTTTCGGTGATGCCGCTGGAAACCGAATTCGGCCGCAAGCGCACGATTGACCAGAGCAACTGCAATAAGGATTTCTCTTGCGTCAACGGCTTCTGCCCGAGCTTCGTGACCGTTGAGGGTGGTGCGCTCAAGAAACCTGCGAAAGTGGGGGCTGTTGAGTTCGGCGACATTCCGGAGCCGACGATTCCAGCGCTCACCAAGCCGTACAACATCCTTGCCACAGGCATCGGCGGCACCGGCGTGCTAACCGTCGGTCAGGTGCTCGGCATGGCCGCCTTCCTTGAAGGCAAAGGCATGACAATCCTCGACATGTCGGGCCTTGCGCAAAAGAACGGTTCGGTCATGAGCCACATCCGCATCGCGCCGACACAATCGATGTTGCATGCGACGCGCGTGGCAGCAGGCGAGGCTCAGCTCGTTTTGGGCTGCGACGTGCTCACGACGACGGCGGAAGATTCACTCTCCAAGATGGCCGTCGGTGTGACCAAAGCCGTGATCAATTCGGCCGTTGTAATGCCGGCCACGTTCACGCAAAACGCGGACCTCAAATTCCCGCTCGGCAGTATGGAGCGCGAAATCGTTGAAGCTTGCGGCGCGGACGCGGCGTGGTTCATGGACGCAACGAAAGTCGCGACGCGACTCATGGGTGACTCCATCGCGACCAATCTGTTCGTGCTCGGCTACGCATGGCAAAAGGGCCTGATCCCATTGCTCGAAGCCACGATCCTGCGCGCGATTGAATTGAATGGTGCGGCCATCGAGATGAACAAGAACGCATTCCTATGGGGCCGGCGTGCTGCTGTTGATCTGAAGCGTGTCGAAGAGATCGCCACACCGAAGCTGGCTGCGCCAGTCTCGATGAAACTCAGCGAATCGCTGGATGAAATGATCGAGCGCCGCGTGAAATTCCTGACTGAATATCAGGACGACAAGTACGCAAAAACGTATAGCGATTTCGTTGCTTTCGTGCGCCAGGCCGAAGCTGCAAAACTGCCGGGCAAAACGGCACTGACGGAAGCTGTCGCGCGCTACTACTTCAAGCTGCTCGCCGTGAAGGACGAATTTGAAGTAGCGCGTTTGCACAGCAATGGCGACTTTGAGAAACGTATTGCGGGACAGTTTGAAGGCGAGTACAAACTCAACTTCCATCTCGCACCGCCACTCTTCGCGAAGAAAGATCCGGTCACCGGCGAACTCAAAAAGCGCCAGTATGGCCCGTGGATGATGAGCGCGTTCCGTTTCCTCGCCTCACGCAAAGGCCTGCGCGGCACCGCGCTCGACATCTTCAAGAACACCGACGAGCGCCGCATGGAGCAGCAGCTCAAGGTGGACTATCGTCGCTTGATCGAAGAAGTTGTCGCCAAGCTCGCGCCGCACAATCATTCACTCGCCGTACAACTCGCGGCCATTCCCGAAGAGATTCGCGGCTATGGCCACGTGAAGGAGCGTCATGTGAAAGCGGCGAAGGCGCATGAGTCGAAGCTCAAGGCGGATTTCGATGCGGCGAAAATGGTGATCGGGATTGCGGCGGCAGAGTCGGCCAGAGCGGCATGATCGCCCGTTGGCTTTGATCCGATGTTGATCAAGGGCAGTTGCCACTGCGGCAACATTTCGTACGCGCTCGACTGGACACCAGAGCCAGTCGAGATTCCCGCACGGGCCTGCACCTGTTCGTTCTGTCTGAAACATGGTGGTGTGTGGACATCGTGCCCGACGGGCGCGCTTGAAGTTATTTATCGCGACGCTTCGCAGGTGAAGCGATACAGCTTCGGTACCAAGACTGCGGACTTTCACACCTGCGCCGTCTGCGGCGTCGTGCCGGTGGTGAGCAGTGAAATTGACGGCCAGACCTATGCGGTAGTCAGCGTCAACGCGATGGACAATGTCGATCCTTCACTTTTGAAGCACGGAACAATCTCGTTTGAGGGCGAGGATACGCACGCCCGGATGAAGCGACGCACGCGGGGCTGGATCCCGAAAGTACGGTTTGTGGTGGCGGGCAAGGCATGATGCGCAGGCTCAATGCAGCGTGGCGGAATCAAGGATCAACATCGGTTCGATGATAAATGCGTCGATTCCGCTGCGCTGCATCGAGGCTACGACAACTTTCGCATCAACATCACGGCTTCATTGACCGCCGGACATGCTCCAGATGTGCCCGCGCTGACTCCACATCGCGTCCATATTCCTCGATGTAGCGGCGACGCTCTTCGCTGTCCCATTCGGTTTCGGAAAAAGTGCTGAGCGGATAGCTTCGCGACACATGTAGTCGCCCTTCGCGCCGGGCCATCAGTGCACGGTCTGGATCAGCATCGGGGATCAGCAAAAAACCATCAACATCGCGCAGCGTGAGCGGGAACGCGGGCTTTTCGTCGACCAGCAGCTTGCCGAAAAGATTGAGCTTGATTTCCTGCGAACCTTTCGCGAGCTCGTGATTGAAACTGACCAGTGCGAACGGCTGGCCTTTGCCATCGTCAATGCGACCGGTGACCACGTAGCGACCGGGACGGATGACGTCCGCCTTCAGATAGAAATTGAGCGAACCGGCTTCAACCGCTTCGCGCACACCACCGACCCACAGCGCTGGCGGATCAGGCGTGTAGAAGATATCGAAGAATTTGTAGCCCGTCTGTTCGCCAACTTTGAGGAACAGTTCAACGCGAATCGTGCCGAAGTGCCCCGCGAACCCTTGCGTCGCAGGCGACAGGCGAGCGCTCCACGTGCCATCGGTTGCGGCGACATCGCCGCTTGCACCCTCATCATTGAACGGCATCTGGATGGCGTTGCGTTGTGACGGTTTGCCATCTTTCGGCGGGTCGAGCGCCACCGCGCGAGTGACAGTGAGCGGCAGCGCGGTTCCCTGTTCATCTACTGCGGATACGGTGAACAGCACGGTTTCCGCGCCTGCGACATACACGCGCTCCTGTGTGGAGACGATACGTACATTCGGTGCTGGTTTCTGACCGGGGTTCGCCAGCTTTTCCTGTTCCACGACCGGACGATTCGGGAACATCTGGTCGGCGTGCTCGCGCGCGGGCCGGGAGTCGAAGGGGTACTGCGTGTGCTTGCGATAGTGGTCGAGCACTTCTTCTGCTCGCGCCAGCCGCTGCGACCAGAGCGCTTCCTGCGCTTTTGGATCGCCGCTTGCCGCCGCAAGCGCCAGCGGATCCTGCGGGCTGCCGGGTGAGGCCATGCCCGGGTGACGTGGTTTTGCCAACGCACCACCGGCAGGTGCAGTGCCAGCTGACTGCCGTGCAACGGTGTCAGCGTTTGCGATCGGCCGCTCCGGGAAGGCGAGCCGCTTGACGGTAACGATCCCGCTGCCGATGCCGGCTGCTGCGACGAGCAGCAGCGCGGCAATCAGCCAGCGGCGGGATCGAATTGCGGTCGTAGCGCCGCTACTGGGCATTCGCCACCATATCGGCGACTGCGCGCGACACAATGCCGCCCCAGCCGCCGTTGGTGTAGTGGTTATAGCTCTCGCCGTTATCGCGGAACTGCACGTTGTGGTTGCTCCACTTCGCACGTCCGCCTTCGTTGGCGGCTGTGCCCATCGTCAGATCGTTGCAGAGCCAGTCTGATGCGTTGCAGTAACTGCCGCCTGACGAACCGGATACGCCGCCGCTCGAGTGATAGGCGATGGCCTCGTCGTCCTGTCCCGGCAGGATGCCGGAATACAGCGTGCCCTTGGCGCCTGTGAACATGTAGAAAATCTTGCCGCGCGTCTGATTGTGGTCGTACATGGCGCGCGAGGTTGCCGTCTTCAAGTCAGACACCAGCGGTTCCGACAATGCCCAGCTGCCTGCGTTGGCCAGTTCTGAACCGCCTGCCGCACCACCGGCTACATCAACCCATTTGATGTTCCAGCCGGTTTGCGTGCCCGCGCCTGACGCACCGCAAACGCCCGATGAATTGGGTGACGCATTGCTGATCGTGCGCGACGAGCCGCCGTACATCGCGAGCGTGTAGCCGACTTGCAGATTGCCTGCGCTGTGGGCGCCGACGTAGCACCAGTTGTTGCCCGTGCAATAGCAGTCGAGCGCATTGCGTACGAGATAGTTCTGGTTGGAAATGCTGTTGTAGCCGTCCCAATTCACCGCTTTTTTGTTTACACCGGCTGCGGTCGATGACGGCCCCCAGTACGTGAAATCCGAGTAGTTACCGAGCTGACCACCCCCGGTGCGGCCGTTGACCCAGAGCGTGTAGTTGGTGGCATGCGCGAGTGCCGCAATGCCGAGACCCACCGTTGCGACCGCCAATGCAGCCTTACGCCAGTTAGACGCTTTGAACTTCATAAACTCTCCTCCCATTAGAGACTCGTGACGAGACAAAGTGATGTCGCCGCGCTCTTGTGAAGCACGGCTATCGTTGCGGTACGGGAAAGCGATCACGCGTACGAACGACGCGCGATGATTGATTGCCGTGCAGGCTCACATCCCCCTCGGTGTGTCCTGTACAGCGACAGCGATTCGCTGAA
>CAYMSY010000080.1:0-10953 GCA_964393195.1 uncultured Alcaligenaceae bacterium
TGGAAACAAGCCAACCCATTTTGCCGTAGTCATCCATATGAGTTGTTCCGATCGCACCAATCGCGAAACCTGGGGTTTCGAAAATGGCGATTCCAGGCATAAATTTTGGATGGCTGGACTGCCCCATGCTGGTATGGCTTTTTCGTCAACGCGCTAGTCAATGAGGCATAGAGCGTGTTTTATTCAAAAGTCGACTTATATAGAAAGTGGCCGCCAGGCGGCATTTGAACGCCATTCCATGAAAAAGCTATTTGCTCATGAGCACGGTTCCGTTGACCGTCAGCGTCAGCGTGACCTTGCCGCCTTCGATCGGCATGGGTTCGGCTTCGGCGGCGGGCGCTGCGGCAGCACGCATGGCGTAAACCTTCGGCTGGATCGGGCGTGCGTCGCCGCTGATGCTGCCCAGATTGACTTCGCGCAGGGCGTAGCTGCCGAAACCGAAGGCACGGCTGGCCGTTTGCGCCTTGCTGCGGAAGGCCGCGATGCCGCGCTCAATCAGGGCCTGTTCCTCACGTTCGCGCAATTCACGCGACAGTTCAAAGCCCGAGCTGACAATCATGAGCTTCTGCTGCGCGAGTTTTCCTGCCAGCGCGCCAAGCACCGCAAAGTCCTTTGCCTTGAGGATCAATTCGGCGCGCACCGTCCAGCCATCGCGTGCGCCCTTGCTGTTCCAGCGCTGGTTGGTCGCGAAGGCCCCCGTGCGCGCTTCCACGCCAGCGGTGGCCTTCGCCTGGCCAAGCGCTGCGTTGATGATCTGTTGCACTTCACGCGTGATCGGTGCCGCGTCGACGCCCTGCGCCTCGGCAGCGAGCGTTACCACGGCGAGATCGGGGATGACCTCGGTGGCAACCGTTGCATCGAGCGTCAACGCATCGCGCGTGGCGTTACCCGCCGTCGCATTCTGCGCAGCGGCGGGCAGGGAAAACAGCAGCGTTGTTGCAAGCAACGCAGTCAGCAGGGCATTTTTGTTCATCGTTTCAATCCATTCGCAAACAGTTCAAAGAATACGTCAGCCCGCGCCGGAAGCGCGAGCTGATAATGACTGAAACGACGGAGCGGGGCTTTTGGGGTTAAGTGCCGCAGCTCAAAGCAGCACCTGCGTTCCAAGTTCCACCACCCGATTGGGGGGCAGATTGAAATAGGCCGCAGCGCTTTCCGCCTGCCGTGTCATCCATGAATACAGCGCGCATCGCCATCTGGACAGCTCGCCCGGCCCGTCCTGAATGACCGAGCGGGCGACGAAGTACGTGGTGTTCATCGGATCAATGTCGAGGCCCATTTCTCCGGCCCAGACGAGGGCCGCAGGAATGTCCGGCATTTCCCGGAACCCGAAATGAACACAGACCGACCATAGACCGTGACCATTGGCATGGACGGCGAGACGCTGTGAGTCTGCGAAATGTGGAACATCCCCGGTACGAACGTGAAGCAGGATGATGCGTTCGTGCAGGACGTGATAGTGCTTGAGATTGTGGAACAGCGCGCTCGGTGCCAATGCAGGGTCGGACGAAAGATAGACCGCCGTGCCGGCAACGCGTGGTACGTCCCGGAGCAGGGACTCCGTCAAGCCGCTAACCGGAAGATCAAGCTTGCTGCGCTGCGCCGCGACCAGACGCGAGCCTTTTTTCCATGTCATCAACAACAGGAAAATCGTTCCACCCAGCGCTAGTGGAAACCAGCCACCATCGCCAATCTTGGTCAGATTGGAGGCAAAAAACGACAGTTCGAGTACGCCGAATAGCGCGAGCGCTGCCAGCAGCAATACACGAAACCGGCCGCGCGTCGACAGGAAAACGAGCCCCGCCAATAGTGAAGTAATGATCATGGTGCCTGACACCGCGATGCCGTAGGCCGCCGCCAGTGCGCTTGATGAACGGAACTCAAACACCAGCAGAATGACGCCGATCAACATGATCCAGTTCACACTCGCGACATAAATCTGGCCGCGCTCGCGGTCTGAGGTGTGGCTGACATTCACGCGTGGCAGGTAGCCCAGCCGGGAGGCTTGCTGGGTAAGCGAAAAGGCGCCGGATATGGTGGCCTGCGATGCGATGATGGTTGCCGCTGTGGCCAGCGCTACCAGCGGCAGCAGCAAGCTGTCGGACGCCATCAGGAAGAACGGATTTTTGGCGGCTGCGGCGTCACGGAGTACCAGGGCCCCCTGTCCAAAGTAATTGAGAACGAGTGACGGGCAGACCAGGCCATACCAGGCAATGCGTACGGCCTTCGCACCAAAGTGTCCCATGTCGGCATAGAGTGCTTCGCCGCCGGTCAGGGCGAGAAAGACGGCAGACAGCAGCACGAACATGCTGCCCGGATGCTCGATAGCGAACATGATGGCGTACGTCGGGTTGAGCGCCTTCAGCACGACCGGTGTTTGCACGATACTCTGAATCCCCATAACGGCGAGTGTGACAAACCAGATCATGGTGATAGGCCCGAACAGTGCGCCGACGCGCCCGGTGCCGTGGCGCTGGATTGCGAAGAGCGCGACGAGTACGCCGATCGTGATCGGGATGACGAATTTTTCGAACTGAGGTGTCGCCACACTCAGGCCCTCGACCGCCGACAGGACCGAAATGGCCGGCGTGATGATCGCGTCGCCATAAAACAACGCGGCAGCGAATACGCCTATCGTAATGACAAAGGCAGTCAGCCGTTCGCTGTGCTTCCTGCGTTTGAGCAGTCGGTGGGCGAGCGCTGTCAGGGCAAGAACGCCGCCTTCGCCGTCATTGTCCAGTTTGAGAATAAGCCACACGTACTTGAGCGAAATAATCAGCATGATCGCCCACAACAGGGCTGATAGGGTTGCCAGTACATTCACTTCGTTGAGGGCGAGCGCATGCGGACCGCTGAACGCTTCCTTGAATGCATAGAGCGGGCTGGTGCCGATGTCGCCGTAGACGATGCCCAGTGCCGCGATTGTCAACGCCGCGGTACCGGACTTTTGGGTATGAGAAGAGCGCACAAGAATTCCTTTCGGCTTGTGATTGCGAAACAGGGAGGGGGATGGAGGAGAAGTGCGGGCTACAACGTAAAGCGGTAACCAACTCCGATTTCGGTTTGCAGATGACGCGGTTGCGTCGGATCAATTTCCAGTTTCTGCCGGAGATGACTGACGTAAATGCGCAAATAGTGGCTGCTCTCGACGTGGGAGGGACCCCACACTTCACGCAGCAGCTGGCGATGTGTGATCACCTTGTTGGCGTTCGCGATGAGCGCGACCAGCAACCGGTATTCAATGGCGGTCAGGTGAACATTCGTGCCTGCCCGGGTCACCAGGCGCCGAGTCATGTCCACGTTGACATCCCCAAAGTGCACAGTCGCTGACTCCGCGCCGGCAGTCCGGACGCCACGTCGCAGCAGGGCGCGCACCCGCGCCAGCAATTCGCCGACTGAAAACGGTTTGGTCAGGTAGTCATCGGCTCCCGCGTCAAGGACATCAATCTTGTCTGATTCCATTGAACGCGCTGAAAGGATCAGTACCGGCACATGTGACCAGCTGCGCAGTTCACGTACAAATTGCTGACCATCGCCATCGGGCAGACCAAGATCAAGGATGACCAGGTCGGGTTTGCTCGTACCCGCGTCAATCAGACCGGATGCAAATGTCTCGGCTTCGCGCACGCGAAAGCCCTCACGCTCCAGCGCGTGACGCACGAAGCGACGGATCTGCAGATCATCTTCGACGACCAAAAGTGCCGGCGCAGCTATGATCATGAGGATGGCTCCGCACTATCGGTTTCGAAATTGACAGGCGGCGGCGTGCCGCGTGGCAATACGAAGGTCACCCGTGCGCCATCGTTAGCGATATTGCTGGCATGGATACGTCCGCCGTGGGCGTCGACGATGGCCCGACAGATCGCAAGACCGACACCCATGCCCGTGGTGTGACCCTCCTGCCCGCCCCGTTCGAACAGAGTAAAGACCTGCTCCAGACGATCAGGTGGAAATCCCCTACCCCGGTTGCTGACGGATACCTCAATATGTTCACCATTGATGTTGGCCTCGAGGGTGATGTCGGCATGGTCGGGCGAATACTTGGCCGCGTTTTCGAGCAGATTGCACAGTACGCGTTCAATCAGCACGGCATCAATATTGATCAACGGCAGATCGGGGGAGATATTGACAATGACTTTCCTTGATTTGAGCGCGGGTGCGGAAAATCGAATGCTCGCCCCGACAACCTCGTCAAATGGCTGCCATTCGCGACGCAAGGCGATATGGCCAGCCTGCATTCGCGCCATGTCCAGCAGATTGGTCACCATTCCGTTGAGTTGCAGCGCCTGATCGCGCAGCGCGATGGCTGTATCGCGCGCCGGCGTCGCTGCAACAACGCTATCGGACGCCAGTGTGTCTGCCAGACCATACATGGCTGTGAGGGGTGTGCGGACATCATGAGACAGCGCGGCAAGGATGCCACCACGCAGTCGCTCGGCCTGCACTTCGAGCTCGCTGCGATTGGCAACTTCGACATAGTGCAGCCGTTCAATGGCGGTACTGAGCAATGAGGCGACAGCGCCCAGCAGAAAATCATGCTTGGCGAGCCGCATGCTGCTTTCATGAGGGGCGGCGACCAGCAGGACACCGCGGTTCCGGGTTGCGCCGATTAGCGGGAGCAGCAGTCTTTCGCCATCGTCATGTCCCAGTTCACGACTGTCGATCTTGCGGCCCGAATCATGCACGGCGCGTGCAGCCGTCCGTTCGGTAGCTGACAGGCAAAAAGGTTCGTTGTCGGTATCGCCGTCCGGTGTTGATTGCAATTGACCGTCGGCGTCTGGCAAGAGAACCGCTACCCGCGCGCCGAGCTGCCGCATGACAAAGGCGCTTGTTGCCTGTACCGTCTGCTGCAGCGTTAACGCGCCGGCGAGTATTCGCGCCAGATCGTAAAGATTGGACTGCTCGGCCGCTCGTGACTGCGCCTCATCGGCACGAACTTTGAGTGCCGTCGTCAACTGCCCGATGATCAATGCGACTACCAGCATGACCGCAAGTGTCACCAGATATTGCGCATCGTTGACGGCAAACGAGAAGCGCGGCGGTACGAAGAAGAAGTCAAACAGCGCCACGCTCAGAAAGGCGGCCAGAATCGCAGGACTGCTGCCAAAAAACGTGGCTGCCAGCACCACAGCCAGCAGAAACAGCATCACGATATTGGCCAGATCCAGCCAGCCGGCGAGTGGCCAGGCAACAAGCGCGATCACCAGACACAGGCCTGCTGCGCCGAGGTGGTGAATCCACTTGCCGCGCATTGATGCCGGACCGGTATGGGTACTGTTCAAGTTCACGTTGGCGATAACTGCATTGACCGAAGCGTAGATCGCAGTGCGTAAAGACGGCGACAATTGTGACCCGCCCAATATAAAAACGCTGTAAATGTGCGAGATCTGATGCGAAACCAGTTATCGGACCAATTGCCGGCTGCGGCGCTCGCTTTTGACCTGCTTATCCTGCGCGGACTGCCTGGGAGCGGCAAGAGCACGCTGGCGGCGCATCTGGCATCCGCGCACGACTATCTGCATCTGGAGGCGGATCAGCATTTTCTGGTTGATGGACAGTACCGGTTCGATCCGTCGCGCGTGGCTGACGCGCATGCGGTCGTGGCACGGGACGCACTCGCTGCGCTGCAGGCCGGAGGCCGCGTTGTCGTTGCCAACACTCACGTCCGGTTGTGGGAAATGGCGGCGGTGGTGGGTGCGGCGCAGCTGGCCGGGAAGGCGTTCTGTTTTGTTGAATGCTGCGGAGTCTGGGCCAATGTTCACGAGGTTCCACAGGCGGCGATGGACGGCATGCGCCGCCGCTGGGAGCCGCTTCCGGCAAAATTCGGGACTGTCAGCTTCAGATTCCCGGTGTAGCGCAGGATTTCCGGCTTGAAATCCGCGTATTCGCGCCCAAATCCCCCGCTAACTTAGTGGTTTTGTGTCGGTTGCAGCCGGCGCGCGAATTGGCGTGCGTTGTGACTGTGTCCGTCCCTATTCAATTTCCAGCATGGCAAAAAAAGATTTTTACAGCGTCCTCGGGGTAGAGAAATCAGCGTCGGACGACGAAATCAAGAAGTCCTATCGCAAGCTTGCGATGAAGTTTCATCCTGACCGCAACCCCGACGACAAGGCGGCCGAGGAGAGCTTTAAAGAGGCCAAGGAAGCCTACGAAATCCTGTCGGACCCGAAGAAGCGTGCGGCCTACGATCAGTACGGACATGCCGGGGTCGACCCGCAGGCGGCCGGTGGCGCCGGTTTTGGCGGCGGCTTTGCGGGGGGCAATTTCGGCGACGCGTTCGGCGACATTTTCGGCGAGATCTTTGGCGGCGGTCGGGGTCGTCAGCAGCGCGCTGACTCACCGTTCCGCGGATCGGACCTTCGCTACAACCTCGAAGTCACCCTTGAAGAAGCGGCGCGCGGCACCACCACCAAGCTGCGCATTCCGACGACCGAGACCTGCGAGGTCTGCCACGGTACCGGCGCCGAAAAGGGCCATGATCCCGAAACCTGCCCCACCTGCAAGGGGGCGGGCGTGGTGCGCGTATCGCAGGGCTTTTTCTCCGTACAACAGACCTGCCCGCAATGTCGCGGCAGTGGCAAGATCATCAAGCACCCTTGCAAGGCCTGCCACGGCGCAGGGGTCAACAAGAAGTCGAAGACGCTCGAGGTCAAGATTCCCGCCGGCGTCGATACGGATGATCGCATTCGTCTGGCAGGCGAAGGCGAGGCGGGCACCAACGGCGGGCCATCGGGCGACCTCTACGTGGTCGTGCAGATCAAGCCGCATCCGGTGTTCCAGCGAGATGCAGCTGATCTGCATTGCGAAATGCCAATATCATTTGCGACTGCCGCGCTGGGCGGAGAGTTGGAAATACCGACGCTCGACGGCAAGGCATTGCTGAAGATTCCGTCCGAGACGCAGTCCGGCCAGGTGTTCCGCCTCAAGAACAAGGGCATCCGCCCGGTACGTGGCAGCGTCACCGGCGATCTGTACTGCCACGTGCAGATCGAAACCCCGGTGAATCTGACGTCGCGACAGAAGGAAATCCTGCGCGAATTTGAAGAAATCCGCGAGAAAAATGCAGCCAAGCAAAGTCCAAAGCAAAAAGGCTTTTTTGACAAGCTGAAGGACTTCTTCGAGAAGTAAACGCCCTGTCCCGGACGGAGGTGACGCGGGCCGGGCGTGCTGAATGGTAAAAACCACTCAGTGATATCCCGGTCTTCTGCATGAGCGACACTCCTTCGTCGGCATCCGCCGATCGACAGACCACGCGGCGCGCAATGCATCTGCGCACGCTGCTGACGGTGCCTTTCGTTCTGCTGATTGTGGTGCCGGCCGTCATCATCGCCGGCTCTTCGCTATACACCGGGTTGCAGGCCGTGGACGTGTTGTCGCGGCAGCTCATGGATGACATCTCCGCGCGGGTCGGACAGGCGGCCGTGCACCAGCTGGAAGAGGCGGCGGTAACGCTGCGGTCAACGTTCCCCAATGTCGACGACAGCCAGAATGCCTCCATTGAGCTATTCGCCGATAGCGAACGTCTGGAGCGCAAACTGTTCGAACTGACGGCCGCGACGCGGACCACGGCCTATCTGTACTTTGGTCGCGAGGACGGCAGTTTCGTCGGCGTCGATCGTGGGCGTCCCGGTGCGCGATCCGCAGCGACGGTGCGTCTCCAGGAAGGAGGCGGCACGCCGCGCAAAATCTACATCTCGCGAACCCCTGGCGATCGAACACGCTTGCAGGAGGTCGAGACTCGCGTCTACGAAGCACGCGACCGCGTCTGGTACAAGCTCGCGAAGTCAGCGCAACGTCTGACCTGGTCGCCCATCTATGTCTCGTTTGCTTCAGGCGCTCTGGTGACTACCGCCGCCCAGCCCGTGACAACGGCGACCGGTTCGCTGTTCGGCGTTCTCGCTGCTGACGTCGAGCTGTCCGAGCTGAGCACCTTCATGAAGACGGTTGCGGTGAGCGCCAATGGCGTGGCGTTCATTGTGGATCGCGAAGGCATGCTGGTCGCGAGCTCGACGCCGGAATTGCCGTTTCGTACGGAGGGAGGCGTGCAGAAGCGGGTCGCCGCGCGCGACAGCCAGTTTGAACTGGTGCGGGCCGCCGCACAGTGGTGGCGAACGGCGGGGCGCGCGGCGGAGCGTGCCCGCGATGGCTCGCCCAATATCGCGATGATTACCTCGACCGGCGAGCAGGTGGACGTTGCTTCGCGGCGGGTGACGGGCGTTGAAGGCATCGACTGGGACATCGTCGTGGCGGTGCCGCGCAGCGATTTCACGGCGCCTATCGTCAAGAGCGCGATCAGCATGTTCTTTGTCATCCTGGCGGCGCTGGCGGCGGCGCTGATGCTCGGCTTGTACGTGCTGCGCCGGGTGACGCGAGACGTTGATCAACTGGTGTCGGTGACCCGGGACATTTCCGCAGATCAGTTGCCAACGGTGATGCCATCGACGTCACTGGCCGAGACGGGAGTGCTCGCGCATGCCTTTGCCGAGATGGTCGGCCGGCTTACGCAATCGCTGGAGACGATACGTACGCAGAACGACCAGTTCGTGCTGTTGAACGCGACGCTGGAAGAACGTGTCGAGAACCGTACCAATCAGCTTGCCGAGCAAAACCTGACCCTGACCGAAGAAATCCTGCGCCGCGAGCGGCTGGAACGCGAGCTGCGGCACACGTCGCAGGCAGCGCAGAAGGCAGCTGAAGACAAGGCGCGCTTCCTCGCCATTTTGAGCCACGAATTGCGCACACCGTTGCAGGCGGTCGTCGGCGCCAGCCAGCTGCTGTCCGCGCGGGGCCATGCCGGCGAACGCGCGGATGAAGTGGAGACACTGGACGCCGCCAGCAAATCGCTGCTGACGCTCATCGACGGGGTGCTGTCGTATTCCCGGCTGGAGGCGGGCGTGGTGACACCGACCTTGCAGTCGTTCGCGCTGCGCGTGTGTCTGGACGAGGCGCTGCGGGTCTCGCGTGCGGCGCAGCCGCGGCCCGACGTGGCGCTGGTTGTGGATGTGGACAGCGACGTGCCGCCGGTGGTTCATACCGATCAGGGCATGCTGCGGCAGATACTGATCAACCTGATTGGCAACGCACTCAAGTTCACGAGCGTCGGTGAAGTACGGGTACACGTGAGTGCGAAGCACGCCGAGCGCAGCGGAGACCCGATGCAGCTGAGCTTCGCAGTCACCGATACCGGTACCGGCATTGATCTTGGCACCCAGCAACGGCTGTTCCAGCCTTTCCAGCAGGGCGCAACCGACGGTGGCCAGCCGGCAGTAGGCAGTGGCCTGGGCCTGGTCATCTGTTCCCTGCTGGTACGTGCGCTGGGCGGCGAGATCGAGATGTCCAGTGAACCGGGCAAAGGAACGCGAATGACCTTCTCCATTCTGGCGCAGGCTTCGGCGGTGCTCCCTGATGAACCGCATGCGAAAGGCGTCCTGCCCGCCGTGGTCGAGGCCGACACGCCCGCCGCGACCCGCGTGCTGCGGGTGATGGTGGTCGAGGACAACGACGTCAATCGTGAGCTTCTGGGCATCATGCTTGAGCAACTCGGTCATCAGGTATTCGCGGTCGCGGACGGCGAGGCAGCCATCAGTGCATGCGCCGAGCAAACGTTTGACGTCGTGCTCATGGACCTCAATTTGCCGCGTATTGGTGGCATTGAGGCGACACGCCGTATCCTGCAGGGCTATGACGAGGGGGCCGTGCGGCCGGCCATCATTGCGCTGACGGCGAGTGTCAGCGATGCCGATCGCTCGCTATGTGCAGCGGCAGGCATGCACGGGTTCCTGACCAAGCCGGCAACCGTGTTCAGCCTCGACATGGCGCTGCGGGTGGCGGTCAACGATACCTCCTTGCCCGATGACGAGCTCAGCGGTGGAACCATAGAGGTGATTGACACCGTGACGCTGGACTCGCTGTCGGAACTGGATCGCCGTGCCGCCGAACCGTTCCTGCAGCGGCTGATTGACCGCTTCGTGGATGGGCTGCCGGCGCAGGTTTCGCAGTTGCTGGTGCACTGGGACGCGGGCTCGCATGATCAGGTGGTGCTGGTTGCGCACAGCCTTGCCGGCGCCGCGTCGGCTGTCGGCGCCAGTGCCCTGTCACGGGCGGCGCGACGGGTCAGCGACAGCCCGTCAGCGGAGGCGATTGCGCGCGTTGAGTTTGCAGCAAGCGTTACGACAACGTCATTAAAGGCATGGCTGGCGCAGCGTAGTGTGGCAAAAAAGACATGAATTCCATGCTGATGGCATGGCATTAGACGGAAATGAACCAAGATAGTTCTGAATTGGTCGAACCGTGGCACGCTCCGACAGCTTATTCCGTTTCGTCGCGGGAAAATTAGAACCCTATGAATGTGTCAACTGAATCTCGTGTCATCCGCGTCGCTGTAGCGGACGACCATCCCATTGTGCGTGCCGGTGTTTGCGGCATTCTTTCGTCGGACCGCAGCATCCGTGTCGTGGGGGAGGCCGAAGACGGACAACAGGCCATTGAGCTGATTCGCAAGGGCGGTATCGACGTGCTGGTGCTGGATCTGGCGATGCCCGGTCGCGCCGGGCTGTCGTTGTTGCGTCAGGTCCGCGATGAGGCACCGGAACTGCGTGTGGTGGTGTTTACTGCTTATGACGCCGCCTCACACAAGGATCGCTCCATTGCGCTCGGCGCGTCGGCCTATCTGGCCAAGGACGCCCGCCCCACGGAAATTCTCGACACCATTCACCAGGTCATGGACCGGCCGGTGCAAAAGCGCACAGTCAATGTCGAAGGCGCGCCGCACACGCAGCTGTCATTGCGTCAATACGACATCTTCGTGCGTCTGGTGCGCGGTGAATCGGTGACCGACATCGCGCGTGACCTGCACCTGAGCGTGAAGACGGTCAGTACGCACAAGGTCACCGTGCAGAAGCGCCTCGGCGCACAGTCGGTCGTCGATCTGGTGCGCTACGCCGTGCAGCACGA
>CAYMSY010000081.1:0-1608 GCA_964393195.1 uncultured Alcaligenaceae bacterium
ATACCAGCTTCATGAGCGCGGCCGTCTCGTTGGCCGCGCCTTCGATGATGCCGAGCGCTTGCGCACCGACGGCGAACGTCGCCGCAAAGAACAGCGGCAGCAACGGATAGATCGCATCCGACGCAGCGTCGTTCAGGAAGCTCACCGCCCCAAGAAACCAGACCGTGCGCGGGAGCTTGAAGAGGGCATTGAGCATAGGCGTTGATAATAGCTGGACATGCGCGCCCTCTTTCATTCCGACCCTTCGCCTCCCCGCGTTTCGTACGCTTGGGTAGGGCTGCTGTGCACGCTGGTCGCCTGGGCGTTTGTGCGTACGGCGGCGGTGACCGAGGATGCCTTCATTACCTTTCGCGTGATCGACAACGCGCTGCACGGCTACGGTCTGGTGTGGAACGTCGGCGAACGCGTGCAGCCGTATACGCATCCGCTGTGGGCGTTGTTGTTGCTCGCGACGAGCGCTGCCAGTGGCGAAATTTTTCAGACGGCGCTGGTGCTTTCACTTGCATTGACACTGGTGTGCGTGGCGCTCATTGTGCGCAATACGCAGGGGCGACTGACCGCGCTGTGGGCCTTGCTGGCGTTGTTGTTTTCCGAGGCATTCGTCGAATATTCGGGCGCCGCGCTGGAGAACGCGCTGGCCCATGCGCTGGTGGCGGGCCTGGTCGTCGCGTGGCGCATGTATCCGCCGGAGGCGGGGCGACGAGCATGGATCGTTGCGCTGTGTGGCGGCCTGCTGGTGATCACGCGACATGACTTTGCTGTCCTCGTGGCACCGGCGATGCTGGCGCTGTTTGCGCGAACCACGGGGCGTGCCCGCTGGGCCGTGCTCGCGGCTGGCGCGGGGCCATTGCTGCTGTGGAGTACCTTTTCGCTAATCTATTACGGCAGCATGTGGCCGAACAGCGCATACGCCAAGCTCAACAACGGGCTTTCATTGGCAGAGTCATTTGCGGCGTCGCAGGTGTACTTTCGTGACCTGATCAAGTATGACGCGGTCACTGCATTGGTGATCGTTGTCGCGGCGTTGCGCGGACTGTTGCAGGGCAAGTGGCAGATGCGATCACTGGCGTTGGGCCTTGTGCTGTATCTGCTTTATCTGGGAACGGCGGGCGGCGATTACATGGGGGGGCGGCTGTTCTCGGCGCCCTTCGTCCTTGCAGTGGCAATGCTCGCCCTGAACGTGCGACTACGCTGGTGGTGGACGGCGCCGCTGTGGCTTGTGCTGACGATCGGGCTCGGGTTGCATCGCGGCTGGATGGTGTGGGATGTACACCCGCATGGCGAAGCACGCAAGATGAGCCAGCACGCATGGATGTACCCGTTCACCGGATGGCAGTCGGCACAACGCACGCCGGACTTCCGCAACATGCCGTGGGGCGGGCAGGGACTCAAGGCGCGGGAAGAGAAGCATCAGCTGGTAGCGAAGTGTGCCGTCGGGCTCTATGGTTTCAATGCCGGCCCCGGCGTCTACATCGTGGACCCACTGGCTATTGCTGACGGCTTTCTGGCGCGTTTGCCATCGAAGAAACCGGCTTATCCCGGCCACTACGAGCGGGCCTTTCCGGAGGGCTACGTCGAGACGCTCACCAGTGGAAAAAATCAGTTACA
>CAYMSY010000081.1:1708-10900 GCA_964393195.1 uncultured Alcaligenaceae bacterium
CGCCCCAGCTCATTGTCCCGGCGGGCTGCCGGGGGCCCGGTCTTTGTCCTTGCCGCGTGGTTGTTCCGCTGCAGGCTTTGCCGGTGGCGGCGGTGGAGCTATCGGAGCGACCACGGCGGGCGGCGCCGAGCGCTGCTCAACGACGCGTGGCGGCGCAACGGGTGCGGCCTGTGGTGCCGGTTGTGGCACGGGCGCGACCGCACGTGGTGCCTGCTGCACCTGCGGCGCAGGTGCGGGATAGGCGGGTGCTACAGAGCGTCGATCGGCAGGCGGCGCAGAGCGATATTCGACGGGCGCATCGGCTCTGGGCGCAACCTGATCCGCCCGTTCCCGTTCTTTCGGCATCGGCGTTGCACGTTCCCGAAGCCCCGGATTGTCTGACACCGGAGCGCGTGGTGCCACACCCGGCGCCTGAATCGGCGGCAGCGGACGAGTCACGGGATTCGGGTCCTGCCAGACGCGCGGTTGCGGTACGTTGGTGTTGGGCGTGACGGGCGCCCGTTCGCGTACGCCAGTCGAAGCGGCCGGGAAACGATTGATTTCGCCCGGTCGAACCCCCGGCGGCGTGCCCGCTGACGGTACGTAGCCGCGTCCAGGCTGAATTTGCGGCAGCACCTCGCCGATACGGGCCGGTGGTGCGCTGCGCAGATCACGTTCCGTGATGTTGCGGATGTAGTTCTGTGCAACGGGCCGGCCGCTGGCGAAGGTCGTGCCGGCAACGGCTGTCACGGCGCCCGGTACCGATGCATGCACGTAAGCGCGCGGGCGCCACGGCTCCTCGGCGATATTTCTTACGTAGGGGCGATTGACTTGACGCCAGTAGTTTGTTGAGTAGTTGTACCAGGGCACATAAGGCTCGTTCCAGCCGAGCGGAACCCATGAATAGGTTGGCCCGGCGCTGGCACTGATACTCCAGCCGTTACCACCGAAAAACGTTACCAGTGCGGGTGCATAGACCGGACGTGCCACGTACTCACCGGGGCACCAGCCCCAGCGACCGCCAACGCGCACCCAACGCCCATAATGGAAAGGCGCAAACCCCCACGGTGCGTCGTCGACCCAGGTCCAGCCCCAGGGCTGTACCCAACTCCACCGACCAAAACGATAAGGCGCCCAGTTGGCCGCCACAGTCGTCGGAAACCAGACGCGACCGTATTCGTATTGCGTTGTCCAGCGACCGTACTCATCAAGATCACGGGCACCGATCATCCACGGGCTGACGCTGCCGGCGAATCGCGATTCCCAGCGTTCGATGCGACGATCACGTGCTATTGCCCAAGCCTCGAAACCTCCGACCGCGCCGGCGCCATAACTATCGAACCGCACGCCGATACCGTCGAGCACTACGGTTTCGCCGCGGTTGACCATTTGCGCAGGCCCGCCGCCAATCACTTCGGCCTGACCGCTTTTTACGCTGAGCGACGTCGGTGCATAGGCTCCGCCTGCATTGATGACGTAGAAGCCTGGTTGCAACAGGGAGATTTCGCCCTGTTGGGTCAGGATGCGCAGCGCATCCTGAGACTCCCATGCCCGGATGCGTACAGCCATTGAACCTTGCGCGAGACGCGCAACCAGCGATTGATCGTCAAACTGCTCAAAGTACACGTTGGCGCCGCCGGATAGCCAGACTTGCAACGCGCCGACATCCAGTTCCGCCCGCCCGCCATCGCTAATCCAGACGTTGTCACCAGCGGTTACCGCAAAGTTGCGCGAAATCGGATGCCAGTCCTCCCTTTCGTTGGCGAGCTGCACGTCTCCGGCAAACTCCGAGAGTCGGGCGACGCGGCCCGGAACTTCTGCCCAGGCTGCGTTCAGGCCAAACAACGTCGTCGCTAACGCCAGCGCCGCAGCGATACGCAGCAAATGTCGATTCAATCGGGTCATGGTGATGCTCCAGCGCAAGGTGGACTTACTTGACTGGGAAACGTCCTGCCAGCGCAATGAGTTGACCGGGTCAACCCGGCAACAGTTCAAGTTCTGGTCGATGTGCTGTATATTAAAACAGTTAAAACACGCGCCCGCCAGCCTCCCGCATAGTGTCACTCGCCATCACCTACAGCCGTGCCCTTGCCGGTCTGCACGCCGAACTGGTGACAGTGGAGGTGCATCTGGCCAACGGATTGCCTGCTTTTAACCTCGTCGGATTGCCCGATGTTGAAGTGAGGGAATCTCGTGACCGTGTCCGTGCGGCGATCCAGACGGCGGGATTCGAGTTCCCAATGCGCAAACTTACAGTCAATCTGGCGCCCGCTGAGTTTCCAAAGGAATCCGGGCGTTTTGACTTGCCGATCGCGGTAGGGATACTGGTCGCCAGTGGTCAACTTCCGGCAGAACGCCTGAAAAATATGGAGTTTGCCGGCGAGCTCGGGCTGAATGGCGATTTGCGGCCAGTGCGCGGCGCGCTGGCGATGTCGCTCGCGGCCGCAAAGTCGGGTAATTCACTGGTGTTGCCACACACGTCAGCCATCGAAACGTCACGCCTGAAAAGCGGAAATGTTCTGGGCGCCAAAACGCTGCTTGAGGTCGCAGCCTTTGTGGCCGGGCGCCATTCCCTGGAGCCACCCCTTGCCAGCGCTGATGCAGCAGGTGAGGCGTACCCTGATCTGCTTGATGTGAAGGGGCAGACGCAAGCCAAGCGCGCCCTCGAGATCGCAGCTGCCGGGCGTCACAGTCTGTTGCTCATGGGGCCGCCGGGAACGGGAAAAAGTATGCTTGCGCAGCGGTTGCCGGGCATCCTGCCACCGATGACGGAGAACGAAGCCATCGAGAGCGCCGCATTGCTGTCGCTTGTCGGCAAGTTCAACGCGGATGCGTTCGGCCAGCGTCAGGTCCGCAGTCCGCACCACACCGCAAGTGCAGTAGCGCTGGTGGGTGGCGGCAGTGACCCGAGGCCAGGTGAAATCTCGTTGGCGCATCACGGGGTGCTCTTCCTGGATGAGCTTCCGGAGTTCGACAGACGGGTTCTTGAGGTCTTGCGTGAACCGATGGAGAGTCGGGTGATCCATATTTCGCGGGCAGCACGGCAAGTAACCTATCCCAGTCACTTCCAGCTGGTCGCTGCGATGAATCCCTGTCCAGACGGTTACCTGGGCAGCAATATTGCCGCGCGGCCCTGTCGGTGTACGCCGGATCAGGTTGCACGTTACCGCGGCAAAATTTCCGGGCCGTTGCTGGATCGTATTGATCTGCAGATTACCGTGCCGTCGGTCGCGACGGAATCGCTCCGCGCGGCTCCGGATGGGGAAGCATCCTCCGCGGTTCGTGAACGCGTGGTAGCTGCGAGCGAGCGACAGCGAGTGCGTCAGCAGAAGGCAAATGCTGAACTGTCTCCTACCGAAGTGGATACTCACTGTCCACTGGATGAGCACGGAGAGAAGCTTTTGCAGCAGGCTACGGCGCGCATGGGACTGTCAGCCCGGGCCCAGCATCGTATTGTGCGAGTAGCCCGGACGGTTGCGGACCTGGCGGGCAGCGAGCGCATTTCGGTGGCGCATGTTGCCGAGTCCATTGGTTACCGACGAATGGAGATGTAGGCGACCGCATGGTCGGTGCTTGACAACAGTTTGTCTAGGACGTAAATTTCGGGTCAGACGATTTGTCTCCCGCTTCTCCTCCCTGAGCGGGTGCCTTGCAGGGTTCTGTATGGCATTAAACCCCTGATTTGCTTGTCATTCAGGGGTTTTTTCTTTGGCGCCAGCCTTTTCGCTGTCATCTGGCAGGATTTCTGTTTTGTTCAACCATTGATTGAACACAATCGAACACTCTTTCATCCCCAGCCCGGTGTGCGCAGAAAACAGCACCACAGCGTCGCGTTCGTGGACAACTGTGCCGGCCGCCGTGCGGAATGCGTTGCGGGCTTTCATGCGCTCGCTTTGTGTGAGTTTGTCGGCTTTGTTGAGTAGCCACAAAAGCGGGGGCCGCCCCGCGCCCAGGTTGTCCAGCCACTCGACGAAATGGATGTCCAAATCGGTCGGTGCGCGCCGAATGTCAAGCACCAAAACTACGCCACGCAGCACTTCCCGCTCGCGGAAATACTGCTCAATGACTCCGGTCCAGACCCGCTGTTTGTCACGTGGGGTGCGTGCGAAACCATAGCCGGGCAGGTCTACGAGGTAACCGCCCTCACGCAGCGGGAAGAAATTCAGCTCACGGGTCCGCCCGGGCAGTTTGCTGGCAAAGGCGAGTCGAGTCTGGCCGGCGAGCTTATTGATGGTGCTGGACTTTCCAGCGTTTGAGCGCCCGGCAAACGCAATCTCGGGACCGGCTGGCATTGGCATGCCTTCCATGTCGACAACCGACTTTTCGAAAATGGCACCGGCAAACTGTGGAATCCGCTCCAGACGCGCCTCTTCCGGGAGTGTGGACCTGCGGGTAGCTGCAATCATGAGGAGCTCGCAAAGCTATAATTTTAGGTTGTCAACCGTCTTTTCCCCGTTTGCAGGCGAATCGCATTGTTTCTGGGGCAACTTCTCACCATTTCGGCCATGATCCCTATTTGCCGCTCTACCGTTTCTGCTTTTATCGTCGCGTTCGCCGGCCTTGCGGCAGCCTCTGCCTCGGCACAGGCTGACAAAAATCCTGACTTCGCCAAGGGGCAGGCGCTCGCGGGCGTTTGCGCGGGGTGCCACGGCGCGGATGGCGTCAGCCCAATTCCCACACAGCCGAGCCTGGCCGGGATGAGCTGGCAGTACATCGCCAAGCAACTCAAGCATTTCAAGACAGGCCAGCGCGACAACGCAATCATGAAGGGGTTCGCCGCAAACCTTAGCGATGCGGACATGAAGGCCCTTGGCGTCTATTTTTCGTCGATGAAGGGTCGTCCGATCGGGACCAAGGACGAGAAGCTGGCGAAAACTGCTGAAAAACTCTACCGCGCAGGTGACGCTAATCGCGGCCTGCCCGCCTGTGCGGGTTGTCATTCGCCGACCGGCGCTGGCATTCCGGCGCTCTACCCTCGCGTTGGTGGTCAGCATGCGGAATACACGCTGGCGCAACTGACCGCGTTCCGCGCTGGTACCCGCGGCGGTGCGACGAAGGATGATCCGAATGCGACTGGCAAGATGATGATGACGATCGCGTCAAAGCTGACCGACGCGGAAGTCAAGGCGCTGGCTGAATACACCGCTGGCCTCAAGGCAAACTAGATCACGCAACCATGCATGACGCGACAAGCCCGGATGATGTGAAAGTCGCCGGGCTTTTTTCATATCCGGTCAAGGGATGCCGTGCTCTCAGGCACGACCGTGCGACGGTGCTGACAAGTGGGCTGCGTCACGATCGCGAGTGGATGCTGGTGGATACGCGACAGTCTCCTGGCCAGTTCATAAGTCAACGCGAATGCCCGCTGATGGCAACCGTTAACGTTGCCAGTCTGGATACCGGTGGGCTGGTGTTGTCGTCGGATGATGGCGACTCTGTAGCGGTCGCGGCGCCATCGTCGACATCGCTGCTCAAGGTCAAAGTCTGGAATCACGAGACGGTTGCGCAGGATGCCGGTGACGCAGCAGCGCAATGGATGGCGGACAAACTGGGACTACAGCATTCGCACACACGGCTGGTGCGTTTCCACCCGGAGATGCGTCGTGATTGCAATCAGCTGTATGCCGGCGACTCAGGCGCTCATACGTTTTTCGCGGATGGCTATCCGATTTTGGTCACCAATGCCGCATCTTTGCGGGACCTTAACGCACGCATGGGCCGGTCCGAAAGCACAGCGTTACCGATGAACCGGTTCCGCCCCAATATTGTGCTGGAGGGCCTGCCGGCGTGGGATGAAGATCACGTTGATTTGCTATCAGTCGGCGACGTAACGTTAAGACTGGTGAAGCCTTGCGTTCGTTGTCAGGTCACGACCACGGATCAGGCGAGCGGTTCGCGGCTCTCGGAAGAACCACTGAACACGCTGGCGAGGTTCCGGAACAACCCTGATTTTGGCGGCGTAACCTTCGGCTGGAATGCGGTGGTTACGACAGGCGGCACGATTGCGGTTGGCGATCAGGTCGCTGTGGAGTACCGCTTCTAGCGGTACTCCCATCAATCGCGCTTAGGGTTTCGCACAGAAATTGATCGCCTCGCCGGTCCAGCCCTGATCGCTGACCATGTACTGATACATGCCAAGGTTGGTCAGGTAACGGTGGTTGGCATCATCAACGAAGTTGGGTGTTCCGCGGAACACGCGATAAATCGGAACTTCGGTGCCCAGACAAGTCGCACTGGCTCCGGTGCCGATCGGCAGCGCGACGTACGAGTCGATACCTTCATTGCAGAAGAAACCGTTCGGCACTCCGGTACAGTTGGTCGCAAACCGCTCTTTGCCGGTTGCCGTTATGGCCGTCTTGTCCGCATTCAGTGCTGTATAGAAATGCGTCGGTCTGGTTCCGCCCTGAGCTGCACCGGGAATCAGGTAACGCGTGACTGACGATGTCGAAGGCGACGAGAACGGATCAACCTTGAACCAGTAGCCAGTGCGGTAGAAGAGAGGATTACCGTTGGCATCGCGCACGGTGTCGAGCGCAGACTTCTCGCTTTCACGCGATGTCATGAAATAGTAAATCGCCTGCGGGTTGAAGTACTCAACCATTGTGCCGACGCTGCCGTTGCTGGCAGGAATCACCGCGCTGGGCTGCAAATACGGGGCGAGTCGGGTGAACAGCAAATCCATGCGGGAATAGCGATCAAGCCCGGACAGGTTGCTGCACGAGGCTGCGCCGCCCTCAAGGCCGCCGCGCAATTCGTAATATCCAGCTGAGTTGTAAGTGAACACGCCAGAGCCGCTGGAGCCGCCTTCAGTGGTGCCGTTGAACCACTGGATGTTGATGAAGCTATCCTTGCCTGCCTGAAAGCGTGGTGTACTGCCGTAGGCTGCAGGGCCTTTTGCATAACCGCGCATCGTGCCTTGCGAAAACTTCTTGAGATCACCTCTTGGGTGATGGATGCCAACGACGGTTGCGCCCGTCGGAATCACACTTGCGTTCCACGCAGCGCGTACAGCACCGTTCGGTGGCGACTGGTTCAATTGCAACAGTGTCACATCCATGGTCGGATCGGTCACGAGCAGTGTGGCACCGCCGGTGATCAGCTGATAAGGCGGTATAGCCGTGCTGTTACACGTAACCGCATCAAAGAACCAGTACGTGTTGAGCGTTGACGCAGCTGCCTGTGTATCAATGCAATGCGCGGCCCCGTAAAAGTACGGCGCACCGGCGGACGAATTGAGCAGGGTACCCGTGCAAAGATAGGTGCCGGTCGGATCCGTAAAGATCATCTTCGCCGTGGCCTTTGCGGCGTCCAGCAGCGCCTGGCTGGGGTTGCTCACGCACGCAACATCAATGTTGCACGAACCGGAGTCACCAATGTCACGAATGTCCTTGCGACCCAGATCGGCGCCAACATAAATCAGGTGAGACAGCGTTTCCAGCTGCACGACAAATTGCGAAGCATCGAAACCACGCTTCAGATGCAGTTCCATGGTCGCGGTTTCACCTTCGAGAACCGGTGACCACTGCAGTTCCTTGCCGATCGACTCAGCAAGATAAATCTCGTCGCGGCCGTTGCCGGCAAAGCGCACGGCCAATCCCTGAGCGGGACCACTTACGCGATAGCCCACGCGGAGGCCGGCGGCATCTGTCGCGACCACACTGATGCGGACCGCCTTGCTGCCATCGGGCAGCGTCTGCCAATCAAGTGACGACAACGGCAAAGCCTGCATGGCAGCCGGAATCTCACGCGGAAAGCCCACCTGCAATGGCTTGCGCTTGTCAGTTTCAGTTTCACGCTGAGCGGACTTTTGCCGGGTTACGGCGTCGCGGTCCCATGCCGCCGCATCTACCCGGTAGGCGACTCCGGCGGTACCTGCGAAACGCTCGACCGGTGCCGCCTTGTTCGACTGCACGACTGCCTGTGGTGCGCTGCGACCCGCGTCGGGAATCGCAGCAAAAGCTACGGCGGCGCTGCCTAGTGCCAATGCCGCTGTCAACATCATTCGCTGAAACATGATTTACCTCTCACCAGTGAAATGTGCGAAATATCACGCAAGACGCGAATTTACGTCGACGAGTTGCGTGCCGCAATACAACGTTGTAGCGCATCTTGCCATGCAGGCATCGCTACGCCAAATGTCGCCGCAAAGCGACTGCTATCGAGCACGCTGTATGCAGGGCGCTTTGCGGCTGTCGGATAGTCAGACGTAGAAATCGATTGCACTGTGACATTGCGCTGCAGGCCAACACCATCAATGATCGCCCGGGCGAACTCACACCAGCTCGTAGCGCCGGCAGCACTCAGATGGTAAAGCCCTGATTTGGCTGCAATGTCGGATTTCTGAAGCGCCAGAACGGCGGCTACGGCGTCCGCGATATCAGCCGTGTAGTTGGGAACGCCAAACTGGTCGCTTACGACCCGAAGCTCTGGTCGTTCGCTCGCCAGTCGCAACATGGTCTTGTAGAAATTGGCGCCGTCGTTACCGTACACCCAGCTGAGTCGTACGATCAGGTGATGCTCACATTCTTGTGCCAGCGCACGTTCACCCTTGAGTTTGCTCTCGCCGTAGACACTCTGCGGATTGGTGGTGTCCGATTCGACATAGGGGCGGCGTTGCATTCCGTCAAATACGTAGTCGGTCGAAAAGTGGATCGGGACAATCCCCAATGCCTGGCAGATTCGACCCAGCTCGCGTGGTCCATTGGCGTTGATCGCGAACGCCTGTTCGCGTTCGGCTTCTGCGCGGTCTACGGCTGTATGTGCGGCACAATTGAGCAGAAAGTCCGGCCGCTCACGTTCGAGCAGTGTCTGGCATGCCTGCGCGTCTGAAACGTCAAGGTCGTTTCGCGCAAGCGCGACGATCGAATGATCGCGCACCAGACGCCGCGCGAGCGCGAGACCCAACTGACCATTTGCGCCGGTGATGGCGATTCTCAATTGAGTACCCGTTGTGGCAATGACCGGAATGCCGCAAGCAACAGCCTCATGCGTAAGTCTCGGCGGTGTGGAAGGCGGCCCCGGTGGCATCCTTCGTGTTCACGACCGGATCACTGATCGGCCAGGTGATTGCGAGTGCCGGATCGTTCCATGCGATGGTGCGTTCATGTTGCGGCGCGTAGTAGTCCGTCGTCTTGTACAAAAAGTCTGCGTGATCGCCAGTGACGACGAATCCATGCGCAAACCCTGCGGGAACCCAGAGCATGCGTTTGTTCT
>CAYMSY010000082.1:0-5205 GCA_964393195.1 uncultured Alcaligenaceae bacterium
GATTTCAGCTTTGCCGGCCTGAAAACCGCCGTCGCCAACGAAGTGCGGCATTTGACCGGTACCGCGCTGCCCGCTCGTGGCGCGGTGTCGACGCCGCAGCCCATCCTGCCCGCTGATCATCCGCAACGCGCTGATCTGGCGGCCTCGGTGCAGGCAGCGATTGTTGATTCGCTGGTCGCGAAATCGCTGACAGCGCTCAAACAGACAGGGCTTCGGCAAATCGTTGTTGCCGGCGGCGTTGGCGCGAACGCGCGCCTGCGTGAAGCGCTGACTGCGGGCGCAGCGCGACTGGGCGCGAAAGTTTTCTACCCGCCGGTTGCGCTGTGCACCGATAACGGTGCGATGATTGCGCATGTGGGCGCATTGCGGCTGGCTGAAGCGCGTCGCGACTATGCCATTAACGTACGTCCGCGCTGGCCTCTTGTTGAATTGTTTCCACCGTCGGGCAAACTGTCATGAATCGGCTCCCAGACGACCCTATGCGTCATCGGCTGGCCTTGCTGCTGTTGCCACCGGCGCTCAGCACGCTGGTTATGGCGGGCTGTACGCTGCAAAGTGACGCCCAATATTCGGCCAGTCAGGCGCAACGCGCACGGGAGCGCGCGGCGGAAGCGAACAAACTCGCCACCCAGCAGACACCGCGTGGCGCTGCGCTGACCACGGTGACGCTGACGGCCGCAATCGCTGGCAAGACGCTGGTCAATCGCTACGAGCGGCCACCCTGGGGCAAGCCTGAACCGTATGTGCTGCAACGATACTTCGCGCCCGACGGCAAATATGTGGTGGTGGACACGCCGTCAACCTATGCACAGTCGGCGAGCGATCAGGACCGTTGGCGCGTCGAGAACGATCAGCTTTGCATCAAGGGACCGCCGAATGCCCATCGCTGGCAGTGTTATCGCATGGCGCGTGCCGCTGATGACGCGTTGCAGTGGTATGTTGACGAACCGGATTCATCCGCACATCAGCAGTTGACCGTGGTGACGCGAGAGATTGTCGACGGTCCGCCGCGCCGGTAGCGTGCCCCGGCCCGTCGCTTCAGCGCTTCTTGAACGCGGCTTCTTCGCCGGAAAGCAGGCGCCGGATGTTGTCCTTGTGCCGCCAGAAGAGCAGCGCGGCCATTGCCAGCGTGGCGTAAAACACCGGCCCGTTGCCAAAAAATAAATAGCCGAATACCGGCGCGGCCGCGCTGCCGATCAGTGCTGACAGCGAGGACACGCGCGTTACGGCGAACACCAGCGCCCAGATCGCGGTGAGCCCCAGGCCCACGCGCCAGTCCAGCGCCCACAGCACGCCTGCCGCCGTGGCCACGCCCTTGCCGCCCTTGAAGCCGAAAAACACGGGAAACAGATGGCCGAGGAACACCGCGATGGCCACCAGCGCGATGCCTGCCGCCGTGATGCCGAGTTCTGCGGCAAACACTTTGGCCAGCAGCACGGCCGCCACGCCTTTCAAGGTGTCACCGAGCAGCGTGAGGATCGCGGCTTTTTTGCTGCCGCTGCGCAGTACGTTGGTGGCGCCGGGGTTGCCGCTGCCGTAGCTGTGCGGGTCAGGCAGGCCGAGCGCGCGGCTCACGATGACCGCAAACGATAGCGAACCGATCAGATAGGCGACCGCCGCCGCGATGATGTCCACCGTACCGAACATTGCGCCCCCGCAAGCCCTCTCTAGAATGGATGCAGTGTAAGCGACACATTCAGGAATCATCCGACGTGGACATTATTTTCATCAGAGGCCTCAAGTGCGAGACCACGCTCGGGGTGTACGACTGGGAGCGTGTGTCGCTACGTCCGGTGCTGCTCGATCTGGAGATCGGCGCAGCGTCAAGCGAGGCGTTCGCGCATGACAGCGCGAAGGGCCTGATGAATTACGACAGCATCTCGAAACACCTGACCACGGCGCTCCGGGATTTGCACTACCGCACCGTCGAGCGACTCGCCGAGCACATCGCGCAGACGATACTCGCCGAGTTTCATGCGCCCTGGGTCAAGGTGACCGTCGGCAAACCGGGCGCCGTTCGCAACGCAGCGCTGGTTGGCGTGACCATTGAGCGTCGCGCCGGTTAGACCGGCGGCACGGCCCTAGTGCCTGTGCTTGCGCTTGTTTTTACGCGCGACGTAGAGACCGATGGCAACCACGGTGGCGGCGCCGATCAGACCCGCCCAGACGTGGGAATCGGTCAGTTTGTCGAAGAATTCCTTGTCTGACGGATCGGTCACGAACATCTCGCCCGCGAGGAAACCGAGCAGCGCGGCGCCCAGCGTGATGATGATCGGGAAGCGGTCCATCACTTTCATCAGCAGCGTCGAGCCGAAGATGATCAGCGGGATGCTGATCGCGAGGCCGAGGATAAGCAGGGTGCTGTTGTCTTTTGCCGCTGCGGCGACCGCGATCACGTTGTCCAGACTCATGACCAGGTCGGCGATCAGGATTGTGCGCACCGCTGCCATCAGGCCGTCTTTGACGTCCTTGTGCTCGCCTTCGCCGTCGTCTTCATCACCTTCGGCCAGCAGCTGCACGCCGATGTAGACCAGCAGGAAGGCGCCGACGATTTTCAGGTAGGGCAGTTGCAACAGCTGGATGGCGATCAGCGTCAGCAGGATCCGCATCACGATGGCCGCCGCCGAGCCCCAGAACACGGCCTTTTGCCGCTGCCCGTCCGGCAGCTTGCGCGCTGCCATCGCGATCACTACGGCGTTGTCGCCCGAGAGCACGATATTGGCCAGGATGATGGAGCCGAGCGCGGCCCACCAGGCGCCGGAAAAGAGTACGAGATCCAAGATTGATGCCCCCTTGTTTGATGAGTCGGGATTCTAGGTAGCGAGGCTGTCAATTTGCTGCTTAAAGATCAAGCAACTTAGCGCTGAAAGCCGCATTCAATATGGGCTCAGAGCAAAATTCAGCAAAAATCGACATTTGCCATTTCCAGCCGCCAAGCCCTTTGCAAACGTGCTTTCAGGAAAAAGCTGTTGCCGTCACTATTTCTCGGTGTCGGTCAGACCCTTCACGAAGCTGCGCTGCATCGCGATGATGACCAGCACCGGCGGGATCAGCGCGAGGATGGTCGTCGACATCACGATGTTCCAGTCGGTCGGCTCGGCGCCGGTCCCGATCATTTTCTTGATGGCAACAACGACCACGTCCAGCGTGTTCGAGGTCGTGATCAGCAGCGGCCACAGATACTGGTTCCAGCCGTAGATGAAGAGGATCACGAACAGCGCGGCGATGTTGGTGCGCGACAGCGGAATCACCACGTCCCTGAAAAAGCGCATCGGGCCGGCGCCGTCAATTTTCGCGGCCTCCACCAGTTCATCGGGAATGGTCAGGAAGAACTGGCGGAACAGCAAGGTGGCCGTCGCCGACGCGATGAGCGGCAGCGTCAGCCCGGCGTAACTGTTGATGAGCTTGAGGTTGGTGACCACCTCATAGGTCGGCAGGATGCGCACTTCAACCGGGAGCATCAGCGTGATGAAAATCATCCAGAAGAAAATCATGCGGCCCGGAAAGCGGAAAAACACCACCGCATAGGCCGACAGCAGGCTCACGGCGATCTTGCCGAAGGTCACGACCAGCGCCACGATCAGCGAATTGAACAAGAGCGTCGAGGCGGGCGGCGACAGATAGGTGCCAGCCGAGCCCTTTGACCAGGCGGTGCTGTAGTTATCCCAGAAATGCGCACCCGGCGTCATCTGCATCGGCACCTGCGCGATGTCCTGCGGCAACAGCGTCGACGCGATGAAGGTGACATAAAGCGGAAACGCCGTAATGAATACGCCAAGCCAGAGCACGGCATGCGGCAGCCAGTTGGTGTTGCGGCCGATGGCGGAGGTGGTGCTGTTGGCGTTCATCATCTAGTAGTGCACCTTGCGCTCAACATACTTGAACTGGATCGCCGTCAGCACAATCACGATGGCCATCAGGATCACGCTCTGCGCCGATGACGAACCGAGATTGAGCGCGTGAACGCCGTCGTAGTAAACCTTGTAGACCAGCACTTCGGTCGCTTTGGCCGGACCGCCGTTGGTGACGGCGTCGATGATGCCGAAGGTGTCGAAGAACGCATAGACGATGTTGACGACGAGCAGGAAAAACGTGGTCGGCGACAACAGCGGAAAGATGATGGTGCGGAACTTGCGCCACTCGCCGGCGCCGTCGATGGAGGCCGCTTCGAGCAAGGCTTTCGGAATGGATTGCAGCCCGGCCAGGAAGAACAAAAAGTTGTAGCTCACCTGTTTCCAGGCCGCAGCCATGATGACCAGCGCCATCGCATCATTGCCATCGAGCCGCGGGTTCCACTCGATGCCGAGTTTCTTGAGCCCATAGGCGACGATGCCGATCGATGGCGAAAACATGAACAGCCAGAGCACACCGGCAATCGCCGGCGCGATGGCGTACGGCAACACCAGTACCGTACGGTAGAACCCCGCCCCGCGTACCACGCGTTCGGCCATCACCGCAAACAGCAGCGCTGGTACCAGCGCGCACACCGCCACCGCGCCGGAGAAGATGAGCGTCCGCCACAATGTTTTCAGGTAGTCGGGATCGCCCAGCACTTCCTTGAAATTGTCGAGCCCGACGAAGGTCGTTGACTGTCCAAATGCATCCTGCGACAGCACGGACATATGGATGGCCTGGCCCGCCGGCCAGAAGAAAAACACGAGCGTCACCGCGAGCTGCGGCGCCAGCAATAAGTAAGGCAGCAGCTTGTTGCTGAAGATGACGCGACGTTCCATGATTCGAATCTAACAAAAAGGGGCGCGTGCTGCGCCCCTTTTCATCATTGTGGCCCCATCAGCTGCTGGCGGCCGTCTTTTCAAACGCGCGCAGCGCCGCATTGCCGCGCTTGATCGAATTGTCGATTGCCTCTTTGGCCGTCTGCTTGCCCTGCAGCGCCTTCTCGACTTCCTCATGATAGAAGTCGCGAATCTCGGTCCAGCGCCCGAAGCGATAGCCACCCGTATGCTCGCCCTGTTTGCCGTTGGCAAGCGTCGAGATGGCAACCGCTGCTCGCGGATTCTGTGCGTAGTAACCCTCGTCGGTCAGATACTTGAACGCGGCGTTGGTGGCCGGCAGGAAGCCTGTCGTCTTTGCCCAGTCGGTCATGACCGGCGTCGATTTCAGGTAATCAAGGAACTTCGCGACCCCCTTGAACTCAGCCGCGCTGCGGTTCGGCGCGTTGAATACCCAGAGCGATGCACCGCCCAC
>CAYMSY010000082.1:5305-10816 GCA_964393195.1 uncultured Alcaligenaceae bacterium
ATGTTGTGACGCGCACCCAACTGTTCCAGCTGAATCCACGCCAGCCAGGTGGTGGTGAAGCCGCAGTTTGCAGCCCCCTTGGCCTTGATTGTTTTCGCAGCGGCGATCAGCTCCGGCCAGGTCGCCGGCGGCTTGTTGGCGTCAAGGCCCGCTTTCTTGAAAGCATCCTTGTTGTAGAACAGCACCGAGGTCGACACGTTAAACGGCATCGACAGCAGGCTGCCGTCTTTCAGGCCGTAATAGCCGCGTGCCGGGGCGATGAAATCCGCCGGATTGAACTGCATGCCGGCACGCTTGAACACTTCTGAAACCGGCACGATGGCGCTCTTGGAGCCCATCATGTCACCGGAACCGGCGTCAAACATCTGCATGATGTGCGGCGGATTGCCGGCACGGAAGGCGGCGACAGCGGCGGCACGCTGCTCAGGGTATTGCCCCTTGAACGACACGACCACCTTGTAGTCGCTCTGCATCTTGTTGAATTCTTCGCCGTACTTGGTCAGCGTTTCGCCGCCGAGCCCGGTGAGTCCCATCCACATCTGGATTTCGATCGGCTTGTTTTGTGCGTAAGCGGTACCCGCTACGAACGCAGCGCCTGCGATGGCCACGGCCAGCGCCTTGCGAATCAGTTTCATCTTGTCTCCTCAGTCGTGCTGATTGTTTGTTTTTGATCAACGCGGTAGCGTAGTCAACAAATGTGACACTTTTCGCACAAGCATGCAAACGCGGGTTTCCCTTAACGATGCTGCACTGCCGCAACCTCGCCAGCCTCGCTAAGGCAATACCGGCTTGATATAGTGTGCTGCTATGGCTCAAGTCGAATTCAAGCAGGTTAAAAAATCCTACGGCAACGTGGATGTCATCCACGGCGTCGATCTCACCATCGCCGACGGCGAATTCGTGGTGATCGTGGGACCCTCCGGTTGTGGCAAATCGACGCTGCTGCGCATGGTCGCGGGCCTCGAGCCCATCACCGGCGGCGAAATCTGGATCGACGGCAAAGTTGTCAACAATCTGGAACCGAAGGATCGCGACATCGCGATGGTGTTCCAGAACTACGCGCTGTATCCGCACATGAATGTGCGCGAGAACATGTCGTATGGCCTGAAGATTCGCAAGATGAGCGAGTCCGAGATCAACTCGCGCATCAGCAAGGCGGCGGAAATCCTCGAACTCTCGCATTTGCTGGACCGCAAGCCCAAGCAGCTCTCGGGGGGGCAGCGCCAGCGCGTGGCGATGGGCCGCGCCATTGTGCGCGACCCCAAAGTGTTTTTGTTCGATGAGCCGCTGTCGAACCTCGACGCCAAGCTGCGCGTCGACATGCGCCTCGAAATCCAGAAGCTGCATCACGAACTGAAGGTCACCAGCCTCTACGTCACGCACGACCAGATCGAGGCGATGACGCTGTCGGACCGCATGCTGGTCATGAACAGCGGGATCATCGAACAGGTCGGCACACCGAAAGAGGTTTACGAGCGGCCGGCTTCGCTGTTCGTGGCCAACTTCATCGGCACGCCGGCAATGAACCAGCTCTGGGGCGTGCGCGCCGGACAGTCGCTCAAGACCGATCAGGGCGACATGTTCCACGTGGGTGAATTTCCGTCCACGATTGCCAACGGCGCGCGCGTTGCGCTGGGCGTGCGGCCGGAGCATCTGCAACTGGTGCCCGGTGCGCAGGCCCGGTTTTCGATCGTGGTGCAGATGATCGAGTGGGTCGGCGCCGACGCGTATGCGTACGGTCAGTTCGCCAACTACCGCATCATCTGTCGTCTCGACAACGCCACAAGCGTCCGCGTCGGCGACCGGCTGCCGCTGTCATTCGATCCGATGCGCGTGCATTGGTTTGACGCGGAGACGGGGAAGCGAATCTAGATTCACTTTCAGTCTCCCCTGTCGCGACAGGGGAGATGTCGGCGGCGCCGACAGAGGGGTTACTTGCCTTAATCGTGCGCTGTTCATCGCACGCCACCCCTCCGCCCTCCGGGCACCTCCCCTACTGCGCAGGGGAGGCTTTGACCCCGTTATCCCCGATTGATCCGTTCCGCCAGCACCACCGACGTTGTCGTCTTGCTGACACCTTCAGTTTCGCCGATCTCGTCGAGCAACCGGTCCAGCGCATTCGGTGAATCGGCACGAATCCACGCCACATAGTCAAACTCGCCGCTGACGCTGCATACCAGCTTGATCTCGGGCATCTTCGCGAGCTGCTTCAATACTTCACGTCCGGCACGTGGCTCGACCGACAGGCCTACGTACGCCTGCAATGACTTTTCCAGCGTCGCCTGATTGAGCCGCACGCTATAGCCCGTAATCACTCCGCTTTTCTGCAGCCGCTCCATGCGCGCGATCACGGTCGTGCGCGCAACCCCCAGTTTCTTGCCGAGCGTGGTCACGCTTTCGCGCGCGTTCGCCTGCAACAGCGCAAGCAATTCGCGGTCCGTCGCATCAAGCGATGGGCTTTCAACGGTCGTAGCTGCGGCCGATGTTTTTCGCGCACCTGATGCCATCAATGCCTCATTTCATACAAAACGATAAATATTACTTACAAATTGTCGCATTTAACGCGCTGTATCGCCGTTTTTGTGCCTATGAATCGTCATCGTTGATTCCTAGAATTTCGTGATTAACGCAATACGCAGCATCACAAAATCATGAAAATCGCACTTCTCGGCGCCGGTCACATCGGTCACACCATCGCGCACCTGCTGGTCAACAGCGGCGATTACTCGCTGACCGTCATCGACCAGTCGCAGACCTCGCTCGACAAACTGGCGCATCTCAAGCTCAACCGGGTCGTCGTCGACACCAACAAGGCGGACGCGCTGGAGGCCGCGATCGGCGGCCACGACGCCGTGATCAATGCGCTGCCGTACCACCTCGCGGTCAAGATCGCCACCGCCGCCAAAAATGCGGGCTGCCATTACTTTGACTTGACCGAGGACGTCGCTGCGACCAAGGCCATCATGGGGTTGGCGCAAGACGCAAAGACTGCCTTCATGCCGCAATGCGGCCTCGCGCCGGGCTTCATCGGCATCGTCGCGCATCACCTTGCGCAGGGCTTCGACTCGCTTGACGAGATCAAGATGCGCGTCGGCGCGCTGCCGGCGTTTCCGACCAATGCGCTCAAGTACAACCTGACCTGGAGCGTGGACGGCCTGATCAACGAGTATTGCCATCCCTGTGAAGCAATTCATGAAGGCGCGATGACCGCGATGCTGCCGCTCGAAGGCCTGGAGCATTTCTCGCTCGACGGCGTGGAATATGAAGCGTTCAACACGTCCGGCGGGCTCGGCACGCTGTGCGAAACGCTGTCCGGCAAAGTGCGCAACCTCGACTACAAAAGCGTGCGTTACCCCGGCCACCGCGCGCTGATGCAATTCCTGCTCTCCGAGCTGCGTCTGTCTGACGATCAGGAAGCGCTCAAGACCATCATGCGCAAGTCGGTGCCGACGACCATGCAGGACGTGGTGCTGGTGTTCGTGACCGTGAGCGGCATGCGCAATGGCGCCTACGTGCAGGAAGTGTTTGCGCGCAAAATCTTCGCGCAGCGCGCCACGAGCAGCGACGAAGCGGTGTCCGCGATCCAGATCACGACCGCTGCCGGCATCTGCGCTGCCGTTGATCTGTTCCGTGCGGGCAAGCTGCCGAAGCGTGGTTTCATCCGCCAGGAGCAGGTTGCCCTTCCGGATTTTCTGGCGAACCGCTTTGGCATCGCCTACGAACAATCACGCCGCATCGAATCAATTTCCTGATTTACTGAAGCAAGTTTCCTCCTGCCGCGCGATCTCTCCTCCGGGCGGCAGGAGATTTGTTTTTCATAGGGATTCACCATGAAACAAACCGCTCTCGATCTCTGCAAGCAACTGGGTGTGGCGTTACCGGTAGCTGTCGCCGGCAACGCCATTACCGCGCGCACCCCCATTACCGGTGACGACATCACGGCCCTGCCGTGTGCCTCATCCGGTGACATTGAGCGCGTGGTCGCTCGCAGCAAGGACGCCTTTCTGGCGTGGCGCACGGTTCCTGCCCCGGCGCGCGGGGAACTGGTGCGCCTGCTCGGTGAGGAATTGCGCACCCACAAACACGCCCTCGGCAAACTTGTTTCCATCGAAGCCGGAAAGATCCTTCAGGAAGGTCTTGGCGAGGTGCAGGAGATGATCGACATTTGTGATTTCGCGGTCGGTCTGTCGCGTCAACTCTATGGCCTGACCATCGCATCCGAGCGCGCCGAACATCGCATGATGGAAACCTGGCATCCGCTCGGCCCGACGCTCATCATCAGTGCGTTCAACTTCCCGGTCGCCGTCTGGGCATGGAATGCGGCGCTCGCGCTGGTCTGCGGCAACAGCACGATCTGGAAGCCGTCCGACAAAACGCCGCTTACTGCACTCGCGACGCAGGCAATTTTTGAACGCGCCGTGAAACGCTATCGTGAAGAAGGTCACACCGCACCGGAGGGATTGTCGGCTGTGCTGATCGGACGCGCCGATGTTGGCGCTGCGCTGACTGCGGACGCACGCATTCCGCTCATCTCCGCAACCGGGTCCACGCGCATGGGCCGCCTGGTTGCCGAAGCGGCAGCCAAACGTTTCGCGCGCAGCATTCTCGAACTCGGCGGCAACAACGCCGCGATCATCGCGCCGAGCGCCACGCTTGAAATGGTCGAGCGCGCCGTGACGTTCGCGGCTGTCGGCACGGCGGGCCAGCGCTGCACGACGCTGCGTCGCCTGATCGTGCATGCGAGCATTTACGACACACTGGTGCCGCGCCTGAAAGCAATCTACGGCAAGCTGCGCGTTGGCAGTCCGCTCAACGAGAGCACGTTGGTCGGACCGCTGATCGACCGCGCGGCGTTCAACGCCATGCAGGCCGCGCTGGTCGAGGCGCGCGACGTCGGCGGCCGCGTCAGTGGCGGTGAGCGTGTCCATCATTCGTTTGGCGTCGACGCCTATTACGTGGAGCCGGCGATCATTGAAATGCCGTCGCAGACGGGCGTCATGTGCCATGAGACGTTCGCGCCCATCCTCTACGTCGTCAAATACGACGGCGACGTCGAACAAGCCATCGCGCTCAACAATGCCGTCACGCATGGCCTGTCGTCCTGCATCTTCACCAACGACCTGCGCGAGATGGAGCGTTTCCTGAGCGCAGCGGGCAGCGACTGCGGCATCGCCAACGTCAACATCGGCACCAGTGGCGCCGAAATCGGCGGCGCGTTTGGCGGCGAAAAGGAAACCGGCGGCGGACGCGAATCGGGGTCTGACAGCTGGAAGGCCTACATGCGGCGCGCGACAAACACGATCAACTACGGAACGAAGTTGCCGTTGGCGCAGGGGATACGGTTCGATCTGTAGGAGCGGCTCCGCCGCGACCAATGACGGAGGAACGAGGTCGCGGCAAAGCCGCTCCTACATCGCTAAACGTCCGCCATGAATCTCCGCGCCTGGCCCTACCCCAAAGCCAGCGCCCACCGCGGCGCGGGCAAGCTTGCGCCCGAGAACACGTTGGCTG
>CAYMSY010000083.1:0-10051 GCA_964393195.1 uncultured Alcaligenaceae bacterium
TGGCACATTTGCTGTTGATTGGCGCACCACATGCGATTGGTGTTGATGACCGCCTTCGGCAGCTTGGTCGAACCACTCGTAAAAAGGAACTTGGCAATGGTGTCAGGCCCCGTCGCCTGCATCGCGGCCTCGACCGCAGCCGTTGGCTCAGTCGCCAGCCACGCGTCGAACGTCAGTGTTTTGCCCGCATTGCGTGAGCGTGAATCAGGCGCATTCACGACCACTGGTGTATCCGCAGGGATTGCCGCATCAACGGCGTTGCCGTAGCGTGCGAGATCACCTGCGTAGACGATGCCGGGCGTCAGCGTGTTCACGACATGCTTCAGTTTGTCGTAATCCTTGCTGACCAACGAGTAAGCCGTCGATACCGAGCAATACGGCACGCCTACATACATTGCGCCTAGCGCGAGCAGCGCGTGTTCGATACTGTTCTCGGAGAGGATGGCCAGTGGTCGCTCAACGCTCGCGCCGCTGTCCAGTAGTGCCTGCCCGATACTGCGGGCAGCGCTTAGCGCTTCGGCGTATGTCACTTGCCGCCAGTCGCCGCGCGTGCCATCAGGGTTGGCAAAACGGCGCGCAATGAAGGTACGGTCTGGCGCATGCTCGGCCCAGTACAGCAGCCGGTCTGTCAGGCGGTTCGCAAAAGGTTCGAGAGTCTGTTCGGCCGACAGATAGGTATGGCCATTTGCCTCGCGCACCTTGACACGCGTGACACCGAACTTGAGTTCGCGATACTTTGCTGCGCCTGGTGATGCGCTCATGATGCTTTCACTTTTGGGCCGCGCCCATCGAGGAACTCACGCACGCGCTGCTTGGCCTCCGGTGCGCTTTGTGCAATGGACGAAATGAGTCCTTCGGTGAGGAACCCATGATCCGCCGGCTGCTCGGCGATGCGTGGCAGCGCGTGGATCAGCGCGTAATTGGTCATTGGTGCATTCCCGGCAATGCGCTCAGCGAGTTCGATGGCCTTGTCGAGCGCCGCGCCAGCGGGGACGTGATACTGCGCAAAGCCAAGCGGTGCCGCGTCCGCCGCCTTGTACACGCGGCCGGTCAGCATCATGTCCAGCATGCGGTGGGTACCGATCAATTTCGGGATGCGTACCGAACCACCACCACCCACGAAAATGCCGCGCGAACCTTCCGGCAGCGCGAAGAACGCGGTGTCGTCAGCAACGCGAATGTGGCAACTGGTCGCTAGCTCCAGACCACCACCGACGACCGCTCCATGCAGCGCGGCGACGACCGGCACGCGGCCGAATTCGATGTTCGTGAGAATACGATGCCAACTCCGGGAATGATGCAGACCTTCCACCGCATCGCGATCCTTGATCTCGCTCAGGTCCAGGCCCGCGCAAAAGTGCTCCCCGTTGCCCGCGAGTACCGCTGCGCCGACCGTTTTTGGCAAGGCCGCGAAGGCGCCTTCAAGGTCCGCCATCAAGCGGTCGCTCAGGGCGTTGCGCTTGGTGGGGCGATTTAGCCGCACGATTGCGATGGTTTCGCGCAGTTCAATAGCTACCTGACTTTGTGGAGTGATCATGACCGTGAGATTTCCGATTTAGTTATGTAGTGTAACTAAATGTGAGTGATGTCGGCAATCGTGTTCGCAATAAGTAGGTTTTCAACGAAAAGCCGAGTCGAGCGTGATGCGTCCAGTTGCGCGGGATACACAGGCGCATAGGTGTTGGCCGTACTGCTTTTGCCGCGTGCTCAAAAACACATCGCGGTGATCCAGTTCGCCCTCGATAGCCAGTACATCCAGCGTGCACAAACCACATTCACCGCGACGGCAATGATGCAGCACGGCCACGCCTGCTGTCTGCAAGGCATCAAGCAGGCTGATGTTGGCGGCGACCGTCAGTTCAAGATGGTGACGCGGCAAGTGCACGGTAAAAGCGGTTGACTCGTTGTGGCCGCTGTTGCCAAATGTTTCAAAGCGCAGATTCTGCAATGGGCGAGCGCTGGCTCCCCACGCCTGTTTAAGTGAATCCAGCATTGGAATCGGGCCACAGCAATAAACCTGCGCAAGTGGATGCAGCGCTGCAATTTCGGCGGCGAAATCGATGGTTTGAGCGGCGCTTGAATCAAAACACTGCAGCGAGTCACCCAAAGACTGACGCAGCGCATCAGCGTAGGCGAATTCATCGCTGTGGCGGGCCGCATACAGCATGCGCAGTCCAACCGACGTCCGGTTCGAGTGTTCGCTCAGCGCCTGCGCCATCGACAGGAGCGGTGTGACCCCTATACCACCAGCAATCAGCAAGTATTCCGGGGCATCGAACGATAGAGGAAAGTCGTTCTGCGGCGTGCTGACCATCAACTGGTCTCCTGTAGCCAACTGCCACATGTACAACGAGCCACCCCGTCCCGAGTCCATGCGCTTCACGGCGATTCGATAGCAGCGCGCTTCCGGCAATCCGAGGAGGGAGTATGAGCGCGTTTGTGGCTCACTACCGCCGAAGGGCAAGCGAACCTGTACGTGCGCGCCCGGCCCATACGGCAGTGTCGGACCGCTGGCAGGCAGAAGTTCGAACTCTCGTACTGTCGGGGACCGGTCTGTGATGGCAACAACGGTGGCTTGCAGCCAGTGTAGGGGGGCGTGCACGTGACAGCTTCCTAGCGCCGTCGGATCAGCTGCAAACCTGGAACCGGTGGCACGGCAGGCCCGCCATGATGAGTGACCACAAAGCGCAAGTTGCGCTGCGCGATCCGCGAATGCTCACACATGATCGCCTCCGCGCGGGCACCCTCACGACGCTCAATAGCGTCGAGCACCTGCCAGTGCTGCGCTTGGGCCACGACCAGCATATCGCGGGAATCAGCTGCGTTCGACTGGGCGATAACGAACGCCGAGGGCGAAGCAAACGGTAGTCGATTGATGCGCTCCAGTTGTCGCGCGATGACGTCGCTGCCGCCCATTTCGGCAAGCAGCATGTGAAATCTCTTGTTCGCGGCCACGTACTGCGAAAACGATTCGTCCGGAAGCGTAGTCTGACGCAGTAGCGCATCGATGACTTGCAATGCCGCGCGAGCCTCTGCCAGCACTACAGGAGCTGCTCCGCGCTCAGCCGCCAGCCGCGCCAACAGTCCCTCCAGATTGCCGCGCAGTTCGATCGAATCCGCGATGTCTCGCTCGGAAAACGAGGCCACCGCAAAGCCCCCGCTTGGCAACGCTTGCAGCAAGCCCTCCTGCTCCAGCAGCACCAACGCCGCACGGACAGGCGTCCGTGACACGCCCAGCATTGCAACGAGGGAAAGCTCGGCGATACGTACGCCCGACGGTAAATCGCCCGACAAAATCAACTCACGCAGCTTGAGTTGCGCGTTCACGGTTTGCGATGTGCTGCGCTCCGCCGTTTGCGGATCGTCGCTGGCGAGAGCGGGGTTGGCAGACTTCTTCATGCTGTTCGGCGGATCGGAATCGTTGCGGGTGCCGTGGCTGGCGCATTGGCAGGTCGTTCCTGCTCGATCATTTGGTCGATCAAGCGCCGTGCCCACATCGAACCGGCATCGATGTTCAGGTTGTAAAAATAATGATCAGGATGTTCGTCAATGGCGATTTGTTGCGCTTCAAGGACTTGCTCGTCTTCGCGGAAAATGCGCGCTACACCCTCGCGAAGCTCATGGGTCAAACGCTGTTCGCCCAAACAATAATTTCGTGCAAAGGCCCAGAAGTAGTGGCAAGTTGAGTCTGTTTCCGGCGTGATGGTGTTGAGCACGTACCCGTTCACGCCCTGACTTCGATTGCCGAGCGCGGCGCCAGTGCCTGCGATGGCTACGCCAACGTCGATGGTGACCGTGCTCGGCGCTTCAAAGCGGATGATTTGCCAGCGATCCACCGCGCCCTCGTACTGCCGTGCGTGCTTGATCTGACCGGCCCAGAACGGCGGGGCACAAATGCCCTCCATCCAGCGCGTCACCGTCGCAGTACGCTCGTTGTGTGTGGCCACAAACGGCGCTTCTGCGACTTCACGGCTGCCAATACTGGAGCCGTGGACAAACGTTTCGTGCGTCAAATCCATCAGGTTGTCGATCACCAGCCGGTAGTCACATTTAACCGGGATCATCTTGCCGTCACCGGTCCACACCGGATCGTCATTCCAGTGCAAATCGGGAATCGTTGAGGCGTCGGCCAGCCCGGGATCGCCTGGCCAAATCCACACCAGCCGATGTCGCTCAGCGACTGGAAACGCACGCACACAAGCCGAGGGATTCAGCGTTTCCTGGCTCGGCATGTGGGTGCAGCGTCCTGCCGCGTTGAACACCAGGCCGTGATAACCGCACGTCACTTCGTCGCCATTCAGACTGCCCATCGACAGCGGTAGCAGCCGATGCCAGCAGGCATCTTCCAGTGCTGCTAGCTTGCCGTCAAGCTTCCGGAACATCACAATTTTTTGTTTGCAGATGGTGCGCGGCAGGAGACTGCGCCCCACCTCGACGTCGTACGCAGCGGCGTACCACGCATTTAGTGGGAAGCATGACTTCGCAGTGCTCATGAATACCAATTGTATACAGTAAGGAAGAAAATTACTCAAATTGCCGCGAAAAATGCTAATTGGTAGCCTTTATGTATACCAATGTGGAAATTATGGATGTGGTGCTAGCATCGCGCTCCAGGAGATTCGTTATGATTAATACCTATTCACTGCCAGCACGCTACGACCATGTCGGTAGTTTCTTGCGCCCGAAGTACCTGCTCGAAGCGCGCGAACAGAAAAGCAAAGGCGAGATCACCGCCGAGGCGCTGCGGCTGGTCGAGGACAAAGCGATCAGCGAAATCGTCGCTTTTCAGCAATCAGTCGGGCTCAAGTCCATCACCGACGGCGAATTTCGTCGCACCTACTTTCACATCGACTTTCTGGAGCAACTGGGCGGCGTCAAGACCGATATCCCGGTCACCATCCAGAAGCCCGACGGCACGATGGAGCTGGCACCACCGGTCATGCGTGTGATCGACAAGGTACGTCACGTCAAAGACATTCAGCTCGCGGATTTTCAGTATCTGAAAAGCCAGGTGAGCGCCGGCAACACTCCGAAAGTGACAATTCCGTCGCCGACCATGCTGCACTTTCGCGGTGGTCGTGCTGGCATCAGCAAACAGCACTACCCTGAGCTTGATCCGGTGTTTTATGAGGACGTCGCACAGGCCTACGGTGACGAGCTACGCTCCCTCGCGGCCGCAGGCTGCACCTACGTGCAGATGGACGATACCAATCTGGCCTATCTGTGCGACGACAAAATGCGCGAGGCGGCGCGTGCCCGCGGCGACGATCCGAACGAATTGCCGCATCGCTACGCCAGTTTCATCAATCGCGTGGTGGCTCAAAAACCCGCAGGCATGACACTCGCCGTGCATCTCTGTCGCGGCAACTTCAAAAGCACCTTTGCGGCATCCGGGAGCTATGAGCCTGTGGCCGAAGCGCTGCTCTCCGAGATGAACGTCGACGCATACTTTCTGGAGTACGACGACGCCCGATCCGGTGATTTCAAGCCGCTGCGCTATCTGCCAAAAGGCAAGATCGTTGTTCTCGGATTGGTCACCACCAAGCTTGGCACGCTGGAGAGCAAGGATGATCTCAAGCGTCGTATTGACGAGGCTGCGAAGTATGCGCCGCTCGAGCAGTTGGCGCTGTCGCCGCAATGCGGATTTTCAAGCACCGTGCATGGCAATGACATCGCAGTCGAAGCCCAGCGCGCCAAGCTGCAACTGGTGATCGAAACGGCGAACGAAGTGTGGGGTGAGCGATAGCGGCCCGCCGACTGTTCGTCCGAACGCCTATCTGATCTACGCCACAAGCTACTGACTTCCGCGCATTCAGGAGGATTGCGCAGTGCCCAACGGTCTTCGCTGAGATGAGTCAGCGCTCGAGCATCTTGTAGTCGTTGTAACAGCCCCCCGCTTTGCAGTCACTTCAACATCATCGTCTCACGTCACAACAATCCACAAGGAGGAACCCATGAAATATCGTCCCACCACCGCCGCTGTTATCGCCGGTTTACTGGCGGCAGGCATCGCACCGCTTGCCTGCGCACAGACAGCCAGCGTCACGTTGTTCGGCATCGTCGACGCCTACGCCGGGCGCTTCACAGGTGCACCTACAGGCGTCAGTGCGGCAGACAAGAGCGTCAACAAAGTCGACGCTGGCGGCATGAGCACGAGTCGCTTCGGCATGCGCGGCAGCGAATCACTTGGCGGAGGGCTGAATGCCGTTTTTGAGCTCTCCGCGTTCTTTCGCAATGACACCGGTGCTATCGGTCGAAACGATGCGATCGGCGCGCCTGTCAACGTGGCGGCTGACCCGTTTTTCTCACGGGCCGCGTGGGTAGGGCTGCAAAGCAATGACTTGGGCCAGATTCGTTTGGGCAACGCGACTACCCTACTGTTTATCAATGCCATCACGTCGAATGCGTTTGGTGATTCAACCGTTTTTTCTCCGCTTAATCTGGTCACCTTCGTCGGGGGGCCGTTGACGGGCGGCGGTAGCTGGACGGACTCAATTATTTACAACAGTCCCAATTGGGCTGGATTCACATTGTCCGCAGCGAATTCGTTGTCAGAAAATCGCGGTGGCGGCAACACGGCTCTGCGCGGTGCGTATTCCGCAGGCCCACTTGCTGTTTCTGCTGCATGGCAGCGAGTCGACAAAAATCCGTTGACCTTTGCCGACGGCACCTCGCCGAACAACACGCGCGCATGGCAGTTGGCAGCGTCGTACAACTTTCAGGTGGTGAAGGTGTACGGTCACCTTGGAGAAATTCAGAATCGCGGCACCGAGACCAGTCCGCTCAACGTCAAGTACCGTATCTATGAAGCCAGCGCCGAGCTACCACTCGGCCCAGGCAATGTTCTGGTGGGCTACGCTCAGCGCAAAACAGGCGATGCAGTGGGTCCGGTTCCGGCAACTGCTGCCGGCGGCAACAAATCAAGGAAAATCTTCACCATTGGGTACGACTACGCACTGTCAAAGCGGACCGATGCGTACGTGATGCTGATGCGCGACGACACGATCACCAACGTCGTTCCCGCTCCCGGCACGCTGACTTCTGCCAAGGCCAACAATTTCGCTGTTGGCATTCGGCACGTGTTCTGATTCGCTCTAGCCGCAGAACAGTCGCGGCCAAACCCTGCTATCTGCCGAAAACTCCGGCACTCGTGGGGAACACTCGAGAAGCAACGAGCCGGACACCGACGTATCCCCAGATTCATGGTTGGGGAGAATACGTCGCTCGTTCCTTTCATCGCAAAAGCGCCACTCGATAGGCGTGAGCTGTCCGTTGAGAACGTGATGGCCTCCGCGTTCACACTACGGCGGAGCCATCACTTCAGCGTGGATTTTCAAGTACGACGGTACGTGGCAATGACATCGCGATGGACGTGCAGCAAACCAACAGCAGCTGGCATCAAAACAGCTCACGAAGTGCGTGGTTGGCCTGACAGCTTCTTGCCAAAAGTCTTTCTGAATGGGGCATGAAGCCTGATTACGCTAATAGTCGACTTATTGCATTTATTCGGCCGGAGCCCATATTGAATGAGGCTCTTATAAAAAAGCTGATATCGATGCAGCTCGCGAACTTCGCCGACAGCCGGGGCTGCAAAAACTGCCTTTCGTCGCAAGTGAGGTGATTCCGCCACTAGCGTTGTCGACACTGCCGACACTTTCTACAACCGAGGCTCGGCGACATCATGCAACCTCTCTTCACTTTGCTCACCTCACGCATCGCGATCACAGCACTCGCCATCACATGTCCGTTCGCCATGACCTTGGGGCCGCAACCCGTGTTGGCGCAGATGGCTACCGTGACGCCAGCCCCGGCCACCTCGGTAGCGGCCAGCGTGAACAGCAAGCCCAAGGTGATCGCGCTCGTTGCAGCGGTCGGCGACCAGTTCCAGTATGTGCGCCAGAAAGAGTCCGTTGGTTCGCATCTCGAACCATACACGCGACACACGCTGCAGGTGCCGGATCAGGCGCTCAATCACGCCGTATTGCGCGGACTTGATCGTGCGGTCGAGGCGGAATATCCCGGCAGCGAACGCGTGTTCATGGCCATGCGCCCTGATTTCACGATGCAGACCGTGTTGCCGCAGGATCGCGAGGCGGCCACGATGCAGCGGGTCATGGACATGCTGGAAAAATCGCCGGCCCGCAAGGACTGGGATCAGATCATCGTGGTAACGCCGAAGTGGTTGATGTCGGAACGGCAGGGCATGGGCGGCAAGCTCTCCGGTATCGGCCTGTATGTGCAACCGCTCGGCGCGATCAGTGACGTGCAGGACGAAGCGATGGGTGACACCGTTGAAAACCCGGACCGGACGAGCACGACATCACGCCGCTATGTCGCGCCCTTCTTTTATGTTCAGGTGACCACGCTTGATGCGAAAACGCTCAAGACCGTCAAGAGCGAGTCGCGCTACGACTTCCGCAAAGTGGTGAACCGCGAGGCCGCTGCGCTGGACGTGGAATACGCGTTCACCCCGGAGCAGCTGGCATCGACGATGGAACGCTTTGTCGAAACCTCCGCCTTGCGTGCTGTCAGCGAAACCGCAAGCACCGGCACGGTACAAATCGGGCCGGTGCGTACGCAGCCGCCGTCTACGCCGGCACCATCGGCGCCGGAGAAAAAGTGACCGGGCAAGGGCGAGAATTCGGGGGCAGTCACGGCCTCGCCTAAAATGTGAGCATCACCGCGCGTCGTCAACACGTCAATCGTTGACACGGCGACAAAACTTCACATTTTCTGACTTGGAGCGCCGGTCAAGTGCCCCAGCCGACACCGTTCACCCTCGCTGACTTCGATTACGCGCTGCCGCCCGAGCTGGTCGCGCAGTACCCGCTCGCCGAGCGTTCCGCCAGCCGCCTGCTGGATGGGCGCACGGAATCGCCGCAGGATCGTGTTTTCAGCGAACTGCCTTCGTTGTTGCAACCCGGCGATTTGCTGGTCTTCAACAACACCAAGGTGCTCAACGCCCGACTGCGTGCGGTCAAGGCGAGCGGCGGCGTGGTGGAAGTGCTGGTGGAGCGGCTGCTGTCGCCGACGCTGGCGCTTACGCAACTGCGCGCGAGTCACGCGCCGAAGCCCGGCACGCGCATCGTGATCGCGGGTCGCCGCGAAGCAGAAATCGTCGGTCGTGATGATCGTTTTTTTCAGGTGCAATTGCTGGCTGATACAACGGAAGCAGGCGCCGATTTCGAATCGCTGATGCGCGAGTCCGGCGAATTGCCGTTGCCACCCTACATGCAGCGTGCGGCGGGCGAGGGCGACACAACGCGCTACCAGACGGTCTATGCAGAACACGAGGGCGCAGTCGCGGCACCGACGGCGGGTCTGCATTTCGATCAGGCGACTCTCGCCGCCTGTCGCGAGCGCGGCATTGACATGGCGCACGTCACGCTGCATGTCGGTGCCGGCACCTTTCTGCCGGTGAAGACCGACAACATCGCCGAACACAAGATGCACCGCGAACGCTACGTGCTGCCACAAGCCACGGTCGACGCGATCAGCGCCTGCAAGGCACGCGGGGGGCGTGTCGTGGCCGTCGGCACCACCAGCGTGCGCACGCTCGAAGGCTGTGTGCACGAGTGCGGCGAGCTGCGCGCGCACGAGAGCGAAACGGACATCTTCATCACGCCGGGCTATGAATTCAAAGTGGTGGACTTGCTGCTCACCAACTTTCACCTGCCGAAATCGACACTTCTGATGCTGGTGTCGGCGTTCGCCGGCTATGAACATATTCGCGCGCTGTATGCGCATGCGATCGCGCAGCGTTACCGTTTTTTCAGCTATGGCGACGCCATGCTGCTTCAGAGAACTCCATGAAATTTGAACTGCTGAATACCGATGGCTACGCGCGACGCGGCCGCGTGCACCTGAATCACGGCGTGGTCGAAACGCCGATCTTCATGCCGGTGGGCACCTACGGCACGGTCAAAGCGATGACGCCGCAGCATCTGACCGACATCGGTTCGCAGATCATCCTCGGCAACACATTTCATCTGTGGTTACGACCGGGCACGACGATCATCGGGCAGTTCAAGGGGCTGCACGACTTCATGGG
>CAYMSY010000083.1:10061-10745 GCA_964393195.1 uncultured Alcaligenaceae bacterium
GGCGGTTGTCAGGTGTGGTCACTAGGGCAGTTGCGAAAGAGTGCAGAAGAGGGCGTCCACTTCGCGTCGCCTATCAATGGCGACAAGCTGTTCCTGTCGCCGGAAGTTTCGATGCAGATTCAGCGCACGCTGAACTCCGACATCGTCATGCAGCTCGACGAATGCACGCCAGCAGACGCTACGCTGGAGCAGGCTCAGGCGTCGTTGCAGATGAGCCTGCGCTGGGCGCAGCGTTCGAAAGATGAACATCAGCGGCTGGAAAATCCGAACGCGCTGTTCGGTATCGTCCAGGGGACGTTGTTCGAATCGTTGCGTGCCGAGTCGCTGGCCGGTCTCATGGACATTGGCTTTGACGGTATCGCGGTGGGCGGGCTCTCGGTCGGCGAATCGAAAGAGGACATGCACCGCATCCTCGATTTCATCGGTCCGCGCCTGCCTGCTGACAAACCACATTACCTGATGGGTGTCGGTACGCCGGAGGATCTCGTGTACTCGGTCGAACGTGGTATCGACATGTTCGACTGCGTGATGCCAACAAGGAACGCGAGGAACGGCTGGCTGTTCACGCGTTTTGGCGACATCAAGCTCAAGAACGCAAAATTCCGCGACGACCAGCGCCCGCTCGACGAGTCCTGCAACTGCTACACCTGCCGCAACTTCAGTCGCGCCTATCTGCATCATCTC
>CAYMSY010000084.1:0-1613 GCA_964393195.1 uncultured Alcaligenaceae bacterium
AGTGAAGAGACCTTGCTGGTCGCCGCCAACGCGCCGCGCGTTCGCGCCTCCGCGATCACGATGCTGGGCGCACCGACGGGTACCGACATTGAACGCGCCGGACTGGCGGCCCGCGTGTTGCCGGTGCGCGCGACCTATCGCGACGAGGCACGCGTACTGCTCGATTATCTGAAGACATTCAGCGAGGGCGCCGTGGCACTGGTACGCGGCGACGGGCCCGACGCGGAGGCGTGCGTGCTGGCCCTGCGCGAGGAGACGCGCGTGCGCGGCCTGGCGCTGGCGTTCGATGGCTCCTCGCAACAGTGGCTGTCGCGCCCGGCGGGCAAACCGGCGATTGGTGCCGTCATCGTGGCGGGCGATGCGCTGGGCGTGGCGCCGGCGCTTCAGCATGCGCGGAAGCTTTCGCCGCATGCCGCGCTGCTCGGATTCTCGACGGTCGATCACCGCACACTGATCGAGATTGCCGGCGCATCGGCCAAAGGCATGATGATCACGCAGGTGGTGCCGCCGCCGGGCAAGACGATTCATCCGTTTCAGCGCGAGCACCGGGCGCTCATGAAGCAGTATCGCGACGAGCCGCCGTCGCAGCACACGCTGGAAGGATTTGTGGTGGCGCGGCTGCTGGTCAGTGCGCTGGAGCGGGTGGACGGCGAGCCAACGGCCGCGAAGGTCAGCGCTGCGCTGCGAGCCGCGCCGGCGCTTGATTTCGGACCGATGCGCGTGAGCGGCAACGGTGCTCGCGCAGGTAGCCGCTACGTCGACATGACGGCGATTTCAAGCAAGGGCGGGCTGGTCGAATAGCGCGGCAATCAGTCGAGCGTGAGGCAGGTGCCCAGCGATTTGAGATTTTCATCAAGCTTGCGATAGCCGGCCACTGCGAAACCGGTCACCACGATCAGCGCGAGCAGACCTGCCGCGACCAGCGATAGCGTCACCCCCATGTCACACTCCTGCAATATGCTTGATTGAATTGAGCTTAGGGTGACGCCGTGACATTACGAAGACAAACAGGTGAGCCGCTGGCCGCAGTGGATCTGGGCTCGAACAGCTTCCGGCTGCTGATCGCGAAAGAAGAGGGTGGCCAGATTGTGCCGATCAGCACCCATCGTGAGGGCGTACGACTGGCCGGCGGCCTCGACGGCGACAACACGCTGTCCGAAGAAAAGATAGCGGAAGCCTGCGAAGCGTTGGGGCGTTTTCGCGAGCGGCTGGCGTCGATTCCACCGGATCGCGTGCGTGCGGTAGCAACCAGTACGTACCGCGTCGCAAAAAATGGGGAAAGCTTGCTGCGACGCTCCGAGCATGCGCTGGGGCTGCCGATCGACATCATCTCGGGACCGGAAGAAGCGCGCCTGATTTATCTCGGCTGTGCGCACACCTTGCCGTGGAGTGAGCAGGAGCGGTTGATCGTGGACATCGGCGGCGGATCAACCGAATTCATCGTCGGCCGTCGTTACGAGCCGGAACTGACCGAGTCATTCCAGCTCGGCGCCGTGACGCTGTCGCAGCACTTCTTTCCCGGTGCGACGGTGACAGCCGGCGCATTCCGCAAGGCGGAAGTGTTCGTACGCTCGCGCCTTGAAGTGCTGCAGAAGCGCTACAAGCAGGGGTGG
>CAYMSY010000084.1:1623-5030 GCA_964393195.1 uncultured Alcaligenaceae bacterium
CCATCACCGTCGAGGCAATGACGCGGCTCAAGGGCGTGCTGATCGAGGCGGGACAAATGGACCGCATCGAACTCGCCGCACTGAAAGCGAGCCGTGCACCGGTGCTGCCCGGAGGGCTCGCGATCCTGCTCGGGCTGATGCAGGAACTCAACGTCGCCGCGATGGAGCCGTCGGAAGGCGCGCTGCGTCTCGGCGTGGTTTACGACATGCTGCATCGGAGCGAAGCCCCTGCCAGCGACGACCCGCGCACGATCACGGTGTTGCGCATGCAGCGACGCTACGGCGTCGACCTGGATCAGGCACGGCGCGTGGAATCGCTGGCACAGACGTTCTGGCGACGCATTGAAACGGCGGCAGCGGACGCGTCGGACTCGCTGCTGTCATGGGCATCAGCCGTGCACGAAATCGGCATGGCGATCGCGCATGAGGACTATCACCGGCATTCGGCGTATGTCATGGAGCACTCGGACATCTACGGCTTCTCGGAACAGGAACGCGCGGCGCTGGCGCTGCTCGTGCTTGGACACACCGGATCACTCAAGAAGCTTGACCGCGATGCACTGCCGCACAAACTGCTGGTACGGCTTGTGTGCCTGCGGCTGGCGGCATTGTTCTGTCATGGTCGGATCGACGAAACGCCGAGTGCGTCGCTGGCCGCCAGGAACGACGCGTTCGCGCTCGTGGTCGACGCGCGCTGGCTCGCCGATCGTCCATTGACTTCCTTCCTGCTGGAGGAAGAGGCCTCGCGCTGGCTCAAATACGGCGTGCCGTTCTCGTTAAAAGTCGCGTAAAAAAACGGCCCGCGAGACGGGCCAAACGAGGGAACGTTTTCAAAGACGTGGTCTGCGCTTTTTGCGCGACGTGATTGCCACGCGCCTGCGCCATCAACACGGTTGATGACCGTCCTGCAAACAGGGCCGCATGACGATGTTGCATGCGGGCCTTGTTTGCATTCCAGAAGACCACAACGCAATGCTCTGCGACGGATGTGACAGCGTGATGACGCGACGCGCAGCCACCGTCAATGTCATGCGGCTGTAGCACCACCGTCACGCGACTGTCATTCGCGTTTCCTACATTGCGGCTGTCGTCCAACCGGAGCCGCGCCCATGCAAGTCGTCTCGACCGCTTCCTCTGCTTCCTCACGTTCCCTCGTTTCCGATACTCACCTCAGTGTGCGTCTTGCCGCCAGTGCGGCTGACGTGATCGCCGCACAGCGGCTGCGCTACAAGGTTTTTTGCGAAGAGATGGGGGCCGAGCTGCATCGGCATGACGGTCGCGACGTTGATGCATTTGATGCGGTGTGTGAGCACCTGATTGTGATCGATGAGGCGCTCGGCAAAGTGGTCGGCACTTATCGCATCCTCGCGCCGTGGGGCGCGCGCGCGGTCAAACGCATGTACTCCGAAGGCGAATTTCGCATCGACAGCCTGAAGCCGATCGCTCACGAGATTTTTGAAGTGGGCCGCGCCTGCATCCATCCGGCCTATCGCAGCAGCGGTGCGCTGGCGCGCCTGTGGACGGGGCTCGGCGCCTATGTCCGCGAGCACGGCGTGAAGTATCTGGCGGGCTGCGCGAGCGTGCCGCTCGACAGCGGCTCACTCAATCTGGGTTCACTGCGCGCCGAACTGATGTCGAAGCATCTCGCACCGGAAGATTTCCGTGTTGAACCCATTCGCGGATTGCAGTCACTCGGTGACCCGCTCGGCGCACGGCCGGCGGTGCCGCCTCTGCTCAAGGGTTATTTGCGTCTCGGCGCCTGGGTATGCGGCGAACCGGCCTGGGATCCGGATTTTGACAGTGCGGATTTCCTGGTACTGCTGCCCATCGAGCGCATGGTGCCGCGCTATGCGCAGCATTTTCTCGGCGCCAGAACCGCGCAGTAGTTCGCACCGTGACAACTTTTTTGACGTAGGAAAACCATGAAAAAAATGACGGACATATCGTCCACTCGGGTCGATTTCAACAATGACAATTCAAACGCCTCGGACAATCCGACTTTTGAATCGATCTTCAATGCGCGCATGAGCCGTCGCAACATGTTGCGCGGTGGTGTGGGCATGGCAGTCGGCGTTGCGCTGCCAACCTTGGGGCTGGCCGCATGCGGCAGCGACAGCGATGCGGCGCCGGCTGAGAAGCTGCTCGGTTTCACGGCGGTGCCGAAGAGTCTGGCTGATGTTGTTTCGGTACCAGCCGGCTACTCGGTCGCCGTGCTTTACGCGCTTGGCGATCCGCTGACGGCGTCTGCATCCGCTTACAGGAACGACGGTACGGACAGCGATTTTGATCAACGCGCCGGCGATCATCACGACGGGATGGAGTGGTTTGGCCTGTCGTCCGGTGGTGCACCCAATGCGCAATCGGTTGATCGCGGACTGCTGGCCATCAATCACGAGGCGACGACTGATGAAAAACTGAGCTCGTTCTTCCTGCACGCCAACGGTGGCACTACAACCTTGCCGCGCCCCGCATCCGAGGTGGACAAGGAAGTCGCCGTGCACGGCACTGCCGTCGTTGAAGTGCGCAAGAACGGCAGTGCGTGGGAATATGTCAAGGGCTCAAGCTTTAATCGCCGTGTCACCCCCCTGACCGATATCGAGATCTCCGGTCCGGCGCGCGGCAGCGCTTTGCTCGTTACCAGGTACTCGATCAACGGCACCAAAACGCGCGGTACGTTGAATAACTGCGGCACCGGCAAGACACCCTGGGGCTCATTCCTGAGTGGCGAAGAAAACTGGTTCGGCTACTTTACGCGCAGTGCGTCAGATGACAGCGCCCGCGCCGGTGATCGCAGCATTGTCTCGCTCAATCGCTATGGTCGCGCACAGGGGGCGACCAGTCGTCACGGCTGGGAGAGTGGTGGCAATGAGGACAAGTATGCGCGCTGGAACAACGGCAAGCTGGGCTCCTCTGTCGATGGCAGCGATGACTATCGCAACGAAATGAACGGCATGGGCTACGTCGTGGAGATGGACCCGTACGACAAAACCAGACCGATCAAGAAGCGGTCCGCATTGGGACGTTTCGCGCACGAGAGCGCTGCGTTCGGCAAGCTCCTTGCAGGTCAGCCGCTCGCGATTTACATGGGTGACGACTCGCGCAACGAATACATCTACAAGTTTGTGTCCGGTGCGAGCTGGGACGCAGCAGACGCCAGCCCGGTCGATCGCATCGCCACAGGTGACAAGTATCTCGACAGCGGCAAACTCTACGTTGCGAAGTTCAGCGCCGATGGCACAGGTAGCTGGATTGAACTCTCGCTGGCGAATTCCGCGATCGCCGCGTACGCCACGTACAAGTTCGCCGACCAGGCCGACGTGGTCATCAACGCACGTCTCGCAGCAGATGCAGTCGGCGCTACCAGGATGGATCGCCCTGAGTGGAACGGTGTCAATCCATCCAATGGC
>CAYMSY010000084.1:5040-9425 GCA_964393195.1 uncultured Alcaligenaceae bacterium
CGCTCACCAACAACAGCAACCGTCGCGCCGAACCTTCGTCGTCATCGCAAGCCGCGCCGGACGGCCCGAACCCGCGCGCCTACACCGACATGAAGGGCAGCACCGCGCAACTCGGCAACGTCAACGGACATATCCTGCGTATCAAGGATGCAGCGAACGCAGCGACCTCATTCACATGGGACGTCTACCTGTTCGGCGCCGAGTCCGGCGCTGACGCGAGCAAGATCAATCTGTCGAATCTCACCGCTGAGCAGGACTTTTCCAGTCCGGATGGCCTCGCGTTCAGTCCCTCGACCGGCATTTGCTGGATCCAGACGGACGATGGCGCCTACACCGACGTGACCAACTGCATGATGCTTGCCGCGCTGCCCGGTCAGGTCGGTGATGGTGGCATCAAAACCCTGACGTACCCGCGCGCGACGGGCGGCGATCTGGTGGTCAACACGCGTGTAGGCAAGGCCCCCACCGCAGAAACGCTCAAGCGCTTCCTGGTGGGACCGTCCGCCTGCGAGATCACCGGATTGGCAGAAACACCCGATGGCAAGACGCTGTTCGTGAACATTCAGCACCCCGGCGAAACAACGGCACAGGCCAATCTGGCCGATCCGGCGAAGTACGCGAGCCAATGGCCCAGCAACGCGGGCTACGGCGCCGGCAAGCGGCCCCGTTCGGCGACGATCGTGATTACCCGGAATGACGGCGGCCGTATCGGCACCTGAGTCAAGGCCACCACCAAGGCAAAGGCACCCTCGGGTGCCTTTGTTGTCTGGCTGCGGACGGTTACAGCAATTCCGGCGTGGTGACTGCCCGAACAATCACATCTGGCATGTCCGCACGAGTACGCGACTGCAACCACCACACCGCCCCTTTGCGCACGGACATTGGTACGGCGCCCCCCGTCAGCAAGCCGTTGATGCATTGGCCCATCCAGGGTTGATGGCCGATCAGCACAATCGGTTCAGTCTGCACGCCCCAACCGACCGCCGCGAGCACGCGATCGGGTTCGGCATCAGGATTCAGTTCAGCCAGGGTCTTGTGCTTGCGCGGCAAACAGCGAGCCGTCTGCTGCGCGCGTTTCGCTTCGCTGACAAACACCTTGCACTGTTGCGGCAGATTGCGGTCAAGCCAGAAGGCAACGCGCTCCGCCTGTCGCTGGCCTTTGACGGTCAGTTTGCGGTCAAGATCGCTTTGCCCTTCGTCGGCGTCGTGCGCCTCGGCATGGCGCCAGAAAATGATCTCACTCACGTGTTGCTCTCCACGAACCCGTTGTGTCCCAGTGATTCCGCCAGCAGGTGCTGCGCGGAAACCGTTTTTTGCCGGCCATCGGGTCGCAATAGTCGATATGCACCGCTCCGCTCCAGTCGCCACGCCTGCGAGTTATCACGAAGCGCTGCATTCAAGCCCTCGTCAATGACGCGGGCGCGCAGTGCACCGTCGAGTACCGGCGTAGCGACTTCGACCCGGCGATCGAGATTGCGGCTCATCCAGTCGGCGCTGGACAAATAGACGCTGGGCTGGCCGCCGTTCTCGAAATAGTAAATGCGGCTGTGCTCAAGGAAGCGGCCAACGATGGAGCGCACGTGAATATTCTTTGTCAACTCATCAACATCGGGCCGCAGACAACAGGCGCCACGTACGATCAGCTCCACACGCACTCCCGCCTGCGACGCTTCGCACAACGCAGCCATCACGGCCTCATCGGTCAGCGCGTTGATCTTGGCCATGATGAGTGCTGGCTGCCCGGCTCGGGCGGCTCGCGTCTCGCCAGCGATTGCAGCGAGGATATTGTTTTTCATGGTGTGCGGCGCCCACCACAGATGCTTGAGTTTAGGCGGTTGCGAAAGGCTGGTCAGATGATGAAAGATCGCCGCAACATCCTTGCCAATTTCGGCGTTCGCAGTCATCAGACCGAAGTCGGTGTAGAAGCGTGCGGTGGACGGGTTGTAATTGCCGGTGCCGATATGCGCATACGGGCGGATCGCGTTGCCCTCCCTGCGCAACACGAGCGCCATCTTCGCGTGCGTTTTCAGTCCGACCAGACCGTATACGACGTGTGCGCCGGCCTGCTCGAACTTGTCTGCCCAGTTGATATTGGTTTCCTCATCGAAGCGTGCCTTCAGCTCAAGCACGACGGTGACTTCCTTGCCGCGCCGCACCGCCTCCAGCAACAGGTCCATCAGCACTGACTTTGCGCCCGTTCGATAGATCGTCTGCTTGATCGCGATCACGTTCGGGTCCATCACGGCGCTGCGCAGAAAGCGCACGACCGGGTCAAATGACTGGTACGGATGATGCAGCAAAACGTCCCGGCGCTTCAGTTCGGCAAATATCTGTTCGTCGGCCACATCGGACAGCACTTCGCGCGGCACGAACGGAGGAAAACGCAGCGCTGGTTGATCCACGGCTTCGGCCAGCGCCTGCAGACGCGCCAGATTGACCGGCCCGTCGACGCGATACACCTCATGTGGTTCCAGCTTGAAATGGGTGCACAACAGCGCGGTGATTGATTCGCTGCAATCTGCGTTGATTTCGAGGCGCACGGCACGACCAAAAGGGCGACGGCGCAGTTCGCCGGCCAGCGCCTGACGCAGATTGGTCATTTCCTGCTCGTCAACCCACAGGTCGCTGTCGCGGGTAACGCGAAACTGCGACTCGCTGACGACTTCACGTCCCGGGAACAAACTGGCCAGTTCGGTCTCGATCAGGGTGGAGAGCAGGATGAACGAGCGATGCTTCGCCGCGACCTTGTCCTTGATCTCGAACAGCCGCGGCAGGCTGCGCGGTACCTTGACGATGGCAATGCTCGTCTTTCCGGTGCCGCGTCTTGAGCGCAGCTCGACAATGAAGTGCAATCCCTTGTTGGCAACCGCCGGAAACGGATGCGCCGGGTCGAGCCCGATGGGCGTCAGTACCGGTGCGATTTCGCGTAGAAATGTTGCCCTGACCCAGCGCCGCTGGGCCGGTGTCAGCTCTGCGCCGCTGACCAGATCAATCCCGGCTTCGCGGAGCGTCGGCAGGATCTGGGTATTGAGAAGCCGGTATTTGCGCTCGACCAGCGCACGCGCGTGCGTGGCAATCAGTTCGAGCGAGGTTCGCAGCGGCGCTGCTTCCGGCGAGTGTTGCGCCGAAAGTGCCTTGAGTCGCTCCTTCTGTTCAGCAATACGAACCTCGAAGAACTCATCGAGATTGGAGCTGACGATCGTCAGGTAACGCAGGCGCTCAAGAGTCGGCACCCAGGGCAGCTCGCATTGCGCGAGCACACGTTCGTTGAAAGCGAGCATGGAGAGCTCGCGGTTGATTATCGGCATCATGCGCGGCGATCCACCTCTGCGGTTTTCGCGAGTTTGGCGCGCGCATGTTACCGGGCGATGACAGCATCAAGTCGCCGGTTTCACCATTCTGCCGTTTGCGGGAGCGGCGTCAGCCGCCCCGACAGGTTCTTGTCTGCGACTTACTTCTTGCCGTCCGTTACTGTGTACCCCGATGGAACCTTGAATACCAATGCATCAGGATCGGTCCGCTTGATGTCGGTCATGCGGTACAGCGATTCGCCGTTGCGCGGATCACTGCGACGAACATAAACGTTCATCTTGAGTTCCGGCGAGTAGTAACGCTCGTGGATGCTTTCGATCGCCTTGCTGTTGCCGATGATGCCCGCCGCAATCGTCTCCACGGTGCGATCGCTGTCGACGAGCAAACCTTCGTACGGCTGCTTTGTTTTCTTTTCGCGCGTGACCTGCGCGTGCTCGGAGCCGGGCATGCCCTTCAGCGACGACAACGACGGCAGCACTGGCGGAACCGGGGGCACGGGCGGCACCGGAGGAACCGGTGCGACGCCGGATTGACCACCGCGTCGCGTCGTTTCCCTGGTAAGGTCAATGATCTGCGCGTGCGGGCTGACCTCAACGACCAGGTCCTCATTGGCGCTCATCATGCCGACGCCGTTTTTGCCGATGTTGAACGCGAAGCCAAGTGGCTTCCAGTCGCCCTTGGTCTGGCTGAAGCAATCGTTGATGGCGGCCTTGTCGAACCCGGCTTTGCAGGCGAGCTTCTTCTGCGGATCGAGGATCAGCACTTCTTTCGCCACCGGGTCATTGATGAAGACGCGGGCCGTGCCGTCCGGTTGCCGCAACTCCTGACGCAAACGGCCGTCGCGATCGCGTGCGAGCAGGCGCGTGCTCTGGCGCGAGATCACGGTGCCATCGCCCAGGGTTTGCTTGAATTCACGCACTTCGCGTGCCGAATAGGGGTTGTCCTTGACCACTTCGTCGCTCGATGAGCGTCGCGAGATCATGGCGCCATACTGGTTGGCGTCTTCGATCGACTTGCGAATGGTCTCGCGAATCTCGCGTACGTCGATGCTCGCGTCTGCCCGCGCCAGCGCG